>CAMWLV010000074.1 GCA_947175175.1 uncultured Lachnospiraceae bacterium | reverse complement strand
CCAATTTCTGCCGCAGTCGATAAGCCCCTGCTCCACGCCTTCCATAAGAAACATCCTCTCCGGCAACCACACATTTTGCATGCATTCTGTCGACAAGAACCTCTTTAATATAGGTTTCCGGTTCCATATCTGCTATTTCCTGATAAAAAGGATATTCAATCAGATAATCAACACCCGCATTTTGAAAAATACGGCGTTTTTCTTCCAAAGTGGAGAGCTCCCGGATTGGCTCCTTGCTGAAAAACGCTGCTGGAGACGGAACAAATGTAAATACCACTGATTTCAATCCCTTTTCCTGCTGCTGTTTCAATTGTCCCAGAAGTTTCTGATGTCCTCGGTGAAAACCGTCAAATTTACCGATGGCTGCGGCGGTCTCTTCCTCTATATAAAATTCTGTCGTGTTCTCTATAATCTTCATTTTTAACTTAACTCCAAGCCATTTTAACGCCTTATAAAATAATTATTCCAAAAACATTTTAAAAGGCTTAAACACACCCTCACTTTTTACAAAGGTATACACTGCCCTGAACTCCCGCTTTCCATTGTAGACGCGAAGCATATCCCCATCTGCAAAAAATGTACGGCTGTCAAAAGAAAGCTGCCGCGGATAAAGCTTGTTTCCATTCAATAGTGCATTTTCAGCCTCGCACTTTACAGAGGCCCCCTCATATTCCCCAAAAACACTGTCAGGTGCTATGACATAATCTCCATATGTACCCAGCTGCATCAGTTCCTCCACCTTGGAAAGTTTGATGGAATCCTCTATCCGAAAGCTACCTACCCTTGTGCGCTTTAATTCTTCCATTACAGCTCCACATCCGAGCTTTTCCCCAATATCTGCACACAGTGTTCTGATATAAGTCCCTTTGGAACACCCAACCACAAACCTTACCGTGGGCAAGTCTATGCTTAAGATCCTGATAAACGCAATATCAACATGTCTCGGCTGCCGCTCCACTTCCCTGCCTTCTCTGGCAAGCTCATATAACTTTTTCCCGTTGACTTTCAGGGCAGAATACATCGGCGGTATCTGCTCGTATCCGCCGACAAAACCCATGACCGCACTTTCCACTTCGGACTCACCTACATTGACAACAGACTCGGTCAAAACCTTGCCACTCATATCCTGTGTATCTGTAGTTACTCCAAGACGCATAAGCGCCTCGTACTCTTTGCTCTTGTCCGTCATCATGTCGCAAAGTTTTGTCGCACTGCCAAAACACACCGGAAGAACCCCGACTGCATCAGGATCCAGTGTTCCCGTGTGCCCAATCTTTTTCTGCCTTACAATCCCGCGAAGCTTCGCTACCACATCATGCGATGTATAACCAGCTTCCTTGTAAATATTCATAATACCGTTGATCAACGTTTCACCGCCAGTTTACTATATTTTAATATGACCTCATTTATTTATTTTCTTCTTCATGCGCTTTCATCTGCAGTTCAATCTGCTTCGAAATGTTATTTGCTACATCATAAAATGTTCCGTTTATTGTACAGCCAGCCGCCCTTACATGACCACCACCGCCAAAAAATGCAGCAACCTTGCTCACATCCACATATTTACAGGAACGCAGGCTCACCTTGTACTCCAGGCTGCCTGTCTCATACATAAAAATGGCACATTCCACGCCTTTTGTAACGCGAAGCTGATTTACAATCCCCTCCAAGTCCTTCGATGTGGCATTGTAAAAATCAAGGGTCTTCTTGTCAATGGCACTGACAATACACTTGCCATCCATAAAGACAATACTTTCCAGAAGCGCCCTGCCCAAAAGCTGGTTCTGTGCATATGTCTTCTCATAGAATGTCTCATCAATAATCCCCGGAAAGTCAAATCCATATTCGATCAGTTCCGCGGCAGTCCGAAGTGTCTTAGGCGACGTATTGGAGTATTTGAATATTCCTGTATCATGTGCAATTCCTATGTAAACAGCCTTGGCAATCTCCATATCCATATACTGCCTGTCAAACAGATCATACACAAGCTCTGCTGTAGAACTGTAACCAGGAACTACATAATTTACATCTCCACAGCCCCGCCCATTGCTGACATGGTGGTCAACATTGATACGCTTTTTAGCATTGGCAAAGATTTCCCCTGCCTCCCCAAGTCTTGACTTCTCACAGTCAAGCGCGATAAACACATCCACTTCGTTATCCGCTGCATATGTACTGTCAATCTCATCAAAACCTTTGATGCACCGAAATACCTCTGCCGGCTCCTCCAAAGATACTTTGACTTTTGTTTCCGGCAGAGCCTTCTTCAGATACATATACATCGCCAGACAGGAACTGACACAATCTGCGTCCGGTCTGACATGTCCTGAAATAAAAATAGTTTTGGCATCTTTACATTCTTCTATTAAATCAAATTTTTCCATAATTATACCCCCTTACGTGTCCCAGCACGCATACCAATCAATCGTTTGAAAGTGACCTTCTTTCACACTTATCACTATCCTTACAATAAATCCCTTTTTAACTCCTCAAATATAATTCGATGGTACATGCATATGCCTCTCGCACCTGTGTACATAATACACAAAAATATCTGGGAAGTCAAATATTCCCAGATACTTTTTATTTTTTATTCATGAACATCATCGTCATTTCGACTGTCCTCAACATGTCTCTCGTCATCTGCACGGTTGATATCCTCTATCTTTTTGGACATAGACACACCATAGGCAATCGACTGGTCAAGGATAAACCGGATCTCCGGCGTATTCCGCAGATTGATCTTCTTCGCCAGAAGACTTCTGATGTATCCTTCTGCACTCTTCAATCCCTCGAGTGTATCTTTCTGCGAGTCCTCATTTCCCAGCACACTGATCCAAGCCTTACAGGTTTTCAGATCGGGCGCCACCTCGACAGAGACCACTGAGGTCATGGGGTTGATCCTTGGATCTTTGATCTCGCTTCTTATGACCTCTGCCAGAACACGATGAACCTCCCCGTTCACGCGGGTATTTTTAACGCTGTTCTTTCTCATTCCCTATTCTCCATTAACTCTTTATCTTGGTACTTCCACCATGATATATGCCTCTACGATGTCAAACTCCTGCATGCTGTCAAAACCTTCAAATACAAGACCACATTCAAAACCTGCCTTTACTTCCTTGACATCATCCTTAAATCTCTTGAGTGAAGCAAGCTCACCTTCATAGATCTGCTCGCCCTCACGGGTGATTCGAATCTTACAGCCTTTCTGGAATACACCATCAAGGACATAAGAACCCGCAATATTACCCACAGCTGATGCCTTAAAGATCTGTCTGACTTCCGCATGACCGATCACTTTCTCCTCAAAGATAGGATCCAACATACCCTTCATCGCTGCTTCGATATCCTCAATTGCCTGATAGATAACCTTATAAAGCCTTACGTCAACACCTTCGCGCTCTGCGGTTGCCTTCGCCTGCGTGTCAGGACGCACATTAAATCCGATGATAATCGCTTTTGAAGCAGATGCAAGAATAACATCTGACTCATTGATTGCACCGACACCGCCATGAATGCACTTGACAACAACTTCCTCATTGGAAAGTTTCATAAGACTCTGCTTCACAGCCTCCACGCTGCCCTGCACATCAGCCTTGATGATCAGGTTGAGCTCCTTAAGATTTCCTGCCTGAATCTGTGAGAACAGATCGTCAAGGGACATCTTAGCCTTAGTATCCTCAAGAAGTTTCTCTTTATTCTGAGCCACGAAGGTTTCCGCATAATATTTTGCCTCTTTGTCATTCTCATGCGCTATAAATATCTCACCGGCATTCGGCACATCGCCAAGACCAAGTATCTCTACCGGGGTAGAAGGACCTGCTTCCTTCACACGCCTTCCCTTGTCGTCCACCATGGCACGAACCTTGCCGCTTGCTGCTCCTGCCGACACGAAATCGCCAACCTTTAATGTACCTTTCTGAACCAATATCGTCGCAACCGGACCACGTCCCTTGTCAAGCTCTGCCTCGATTACAAGCCCTCTCGCACGTCTGTTTGGATTAGCTTTGAGTTCCAGTACCTCCGCGGTCAGCAGAATCATTTCCAGCAGCTGCTCAATCCCTTCACCACTCTTCGCAGATACTGGTACAAACACAGTACTTCCACCCCAGTCCTCTGCAATCAGACCGTATTCTGTAAGCTCCTGCTTTACGCGCTCTATATTTGCACCTGGCTTATCAATCTTGTTGACAGCGACAATAATTTCAATGCCCGCTGCCTTCGCATGGTTAATTGCCTCCACGGTCTGCGGCATAACACCATCATCTGCTGCCACTACGAGGATTGCGATATCCGTTGAGTTTGCACCGCGCATACGCATGGCAGTAAATGCCTCATGTCCCGGAGTATCGAGAAATGTAATCTTCTGTTCGTTGACATTGACTGTATACGCACCGATATGCTGTGTGATACCGCCTGCTTCTTTGTCAGTCACATTTGTCTTTCTGATCGCATCAAGCAATGACGTCTTACCATGGTCTACATGCCCCATTACACAGATGACTGGTGATCTTGGAACCATATCCTCCTGTTTTTCGTCTTCCTCTTTCAGAAGTTCTTCGATAACATCTACTTTCACTTCCTGCTCACAGATAATATCGTATTCTATCGCAATGTTCTCCGCTGTCTCATATGTGATCTCCTGGTTTACAGTCACGATCTGTCCCTGCAGGAAAAGCTTCTTGACGATAACGGACGGCTGTATCTTCATCTTGTCAGCAAGCTCTTTGATCGTGAGTGTCTCAGGAAGTGTGATAACCTTGATCTGCTCCTCTACAGTCTCAACTGTCTTCTTCTCAGGCTTGATGAACTTTCCGGGCTTATTTTTGCCCTTAATGTTCTTGATGTTGTCGCTGTCCTCTTCATAAATCAGATCCTTGCGGTTACGCTTATCCTTCTCCTGACTGATACGACGCTTTTCCTCGTCCCTATGTTTCTCTGCATCCTTGATCGGACTTTCTGGCACAAAACCACCATTCTTACCAGAATTTTTGCCGCCAAAACCACCTCTGTTATCACGTCCACGGTCATTGTCACGTCCGCCGCCAAAGCCCTGCCCGGGTCTTCCACTCTGACGCTGTCCATCATTCCTATTGTTGTCATAACTTCTCTGCCCATCACGACGCTGTCCATCATTGCGATTATTATCGCGGCGCTGCCCGTCACCTCTGTTATTATCACGGCGTTGTCCGTCACCCTTGCTGTTGTCATAACCCCGCTGTCCGTCACGACGCTGTCCATCACCTCTGTTATTATTGTCGCGGCGCTGTCCGTCACCTCTGTTATTACCATTGCCATTGCCCCGGCGCTGTCCATCGTTTCTAGTGTTATCCCGGTTATCACTTTTCTGTAAATGCTTTGGTTCCTCTGTTTTTACAGTTGCTGCCTTTGTTGGTTCCTCAACTTTGGCAGCTGTGTCCGCCTTCACGACAGGCTGTGTCTTTACTACCTCTGTATTTTGCGGCTGTTCTGCCTTTACCTCGGCTGTTTTCACAGTTTCTGCCGCCTTCTGTACCGGTTTCTCAGCAACAGGTTCCGCCTTTACGGCAGCCGCTGGCTTTATGGTCTCTGCACCCTCTGTCTTAGTCTGCGGCACAGGCTTTTTGACCTCTGCATTTTCCGCCTTGGCCTGCGGCGCCGCCTTCTTCTCTGAACGCACAGGTTTTCTGGGAATCTGTGCTCCTCCCGGCATCTTGGAATTGTGAGGGTTGCTCACAAATATAATACTCTTTTTCTTCTTTACAACTCCTTCACCAGTCTTGGCAGGCGCCTTTGTCTCTCCTGATGCCGCAGCCTTTGACGGCTCGCTCTTATCTGTAGTTTTAGGTGCCTCTTCTGACTTGGCAGGCTTTTTCATTGTATTCCTTACATCTTCTACCTGTCCGTCTTCTAATACACTCATGTGGCTTTTTACCTCTATACCTTTATTTTTTAATAATGCAAGAACTTCCGCGCTCTTTACGCCGATTTCCTGTGCCAGTTCGTACACTTTCATTTTCGCCATATTACTCCTCCTCACCCTCACTCTTCACAGACTGTTTTAGTTGCTTCCTTATTGATTTTGCGAAGTTTTCATCTGTAATTGCAAGAGATGAACGCATAGCCTTACCGATCGCATGCCCAAGCTCCTCTTTTGTTCCGAAAAAATATCTTGGTACTTCGTAAAACTCACACATATTGGAAAACATCTTCTTGGTATTCTCCGATGCATCCTCTGACACGATGACAAGCCATGCCTTACCGCCCTTGACACTCTTGTCCGTTGCAAATTCCCCACTTACTACCTTGCCTGCTTTCATCGCAAGCCCAAGCATGGAATATACCTTATTTAAATCACTCAAATAACCCTATCTCCTTTGTCAGACTGTCATATATTTCATCAGGTACCGGCATCTTGAACGCCCTGTCAAGCCCTCTTGACTTTCTCGCTCTCCTCATACACTCTGGATTCGGGCATATGTAAGCCCCTCTTCCATTCTTTCTGCCTGTTGCATCCAGAATGATGCCCTGATCCTCTGTGCGCAGAACCCGAAGCATTTCCTTCTTGCTCTTCATCTCACCACAGCCGATACACTGTCTCAACGGAATCTTTTTTGCCATTTACTCCTCTGTCTCCTCCGTTTCGTCTATTTCTGATTCGGAATCCTCATACTTGACTTCCTCAGATTCGTCATATTCTAGGTCGTCATATTCACCCTCCTCATATTCGCCTTCCTCGGATTCAGCGTACTCTGAGTCGCCATATTCACCCTCCTCATATTCGCCTTCCTCGTATTCCTCCTCATAGTAAACATCTCCGTCCTCATCGTACATATAATCCTCATAACGGAATCCTTCTGCATCTTTCGCCTGTGTCTCGGACTTGATGTCGATTTTATATCCCGTAAGCCTTGCTGCAAGCCTTGCATTCTGCCCCTCTTTACCGATCGCAAGCGAAAGCTGGTAATCTGGTACGACTACCTTTGCCGTCTTTTCATCCGGATCTGCAAACACTGCTACGATTTTTGCAGGAGAAAGGGCATTCTGTATAAAGTTTCCCGGATTCTCATCCCAGTTGACGATATCGATCTTCTCGCCGCGAAGCTCCTCGACGATCGCATTCACCCTGGCACCGTTCATGCCGACACATGCTCCCACCGCATCCACATTGGGGTTATTGGTTCTGACCGCAAGCTTGGTACGGCTTCCCGCTTCTCTGGCAATGCTCATGATTTCAACCGTTCCGTCCTTGATCTCTGTCACCTCAGCTTCAAAAAGTCTCTTGACAAGCTCCGGATGCGTCCTGCTGACAAGGATTCTTGGTCCTTTCGGTGTGTTCTTAACCTCCAGAATATATACCTTAATGCGCTCCGTCGGTTTAAACTCCTCGCCTTTTACCTGCTCTGCCTCGTTGAGCACCGCATCTGCCTTCCCGAGATTAATGCTGATATTTCTGCCGATGTAACGCTGTACGATACCTGTAACGACATCTTTCTCTTTCTCAAAAAACTGGTTGTATACAACACTCCGCTCCTCCTCGCGTATCTTCTGCAGAATTACATTTTTCGCATTCTGTGTCGCAATACGTCCGAACTCCTTTGACTTGATCTCTATATTAATCGTATCACCAATCACTGCATTCTTTGAAAGCTGGATTGCATCATCAATGCAGATCTGGGTGACATCATCTTCAACCTCATCATAGGTTGCCACAATATCCTTCGTGGCATATACCATGAAATCACAGGTTTCCCTGTCAATCTGAACAGTGATATTATCTGCCTTTCCAAAATGATTCTTGCAGGCTGTCAGAAGGGAATTTTCAATTGCCTCAAAGAGAGTCTCCTTGCTGATCTCCTTCTCCTTCTCAAGAATATTAAGCGCTTCCATTAATTCCTTATTCATTTTTCCTTTACCCTCCTATTTAGAGTTCTGCATCCGCCCTCCCGATCCCGTTACGGCAGAGCCATCCTCAGCGGAACTATAACTTAAAAATCCAGTGTTAATCTGATGATCGCTATATCAGATCTGGCAAAGACCATATCCTTTGTCTCTGAATTATTTTCTGTTTCTATAGTAACAGTATCCTTGTCAAATGCCTTAAGGATACCTATAAATTCCTTCTGCCGCTCAATTGGCTTATAGGTTTTTACTTCAACCTCCTCGCCAAGACTCTTTTCCAAATGTCTGTCCTTCTTCAATGCCCTGCCAAGTCCCGGGCTGGACACTTCAAGAATGTATGCATCCGTTATAAAGTCTTCCTCGTCCAATTTCAAGGAAAAAGCACGGCTGACATTCTCGCAGTCAACAATGCTCACGCCCTCTGGCTTATCGATAAAAGCCCTGAGATACCAGTCGCTTCCTTCCTTCACATACTCAACATCGTAAATCCCGCAGCCATTTGCTGCCGCAATAGGCGCAAGCAATGCTTCTGCGCGCTCCTCGTACGAATCCTTTTTCGCCATCCATCCACCTCTTGTCAAAATAATCAGGTTAGTAAAACATATAGAAAGAGTGGACTCGCAAGTCCACCCTTTATCATCTAGCATCATTTAACTCATTACCATTCTAACACTACACCTTACAAAATGCAATATCTTTTTAGAATTTTTTTCCTTTTAGTTCATAGGAAGTTTATATACCTTCTTGTCCTGACCATCTAATTTGGGTGTTGACCTGTCCTTAAGCGTCTCATACGGTCTCAAAACAGCGATACTCTTGTATGCCGGTCTGATAATCTTGTCGACATTAATCAACTCCTCCATGCGGTGTGCGCTCCAGCCGACAATACGCGCAATTGCAAAAATCGGCGTAAACAATTCCATCGGAATGTCAAGCATGCTGTACACAAATCCGCTGTAAAAATCGACATTTGCGCTGACACCTTTATAAATCCTGCACTTCTCAGCGATAACCTCCGGCGCCAGCCGCTCGATCATGGAATACAATTCAAAATCTTTGCGGTGCTTCTTCTCGTTGGCAAGCTTTTCCACAAAAGATTTGAACACCTTTGCCCTCGGGTCGGAAATCGAATAGACTGCATGTCCCATACCATAGATCAGACCACTCCTGTCAAACGCTTCTTTGCTTAGCAGACGATACAGATATTGCCGTACCTGGTCTTCATCTGTCGTATCATCCACATTTCTCCTCAGATCTTCCATCATCTGTACAACCTTGATATTTGCTCCGCCATGCTTTGGTCCTTTCAGCGATGAAAGCGCTGCCGCAATGACAGAATAGGTATCCGAACCTGCACTGGTGACAACCCTGGTCGTGAACGTAGAGTTGTTTCCGCCGCCATGCTCCATGTGAAGTACAAGCGCCGCATCCAGAACCTTGGCCTCTGTCGGCGTGTAAGACATATCCGGTCTCAACATTCTGAGCAGATTCTCTGCAGTAGAAAGTCTTGGATCCGGCCTATGTATATACAAGCTCTCATCACACTCATAATGATTGTACGCATGATACCCATATACGGAAAGCATCGGAAATACACTGATCAGCATCAAACTCTGCCTGAGTACATTGTTCAGTGACATATCTGTCACACTGTCATCGTATGACGCGAGTGTCAGCACACTCTTCGTAAGCGAATTCATAATATCATGGCTCGGTGCTTTCATAATGACATCCCTCACGAAATTCGTGGGAAGTGTCATACTATATCCCAATGTCTTCTTAAATTCCATCAGCTGATTCGTATTTGGAAGACTTCCAAACAACAACAGATATGCACATTCATCAAAGCCAAATCGGTCTTCGCTCTGAAAACCTCTTACCAGATCATAAATATTATAGCCCCTATAGTAAAGCTGCCCGTCACAAGGGACACTCTTTCCGTCTATCTCTTCTGACGATTTTATCAGTGAAATATTGGTAAGCCCGGAAAGTACTCCTTTTCCGTTCTTGTCACGTAAACCCCTCTTTACGCCGTATTCATCAAACAAATCTGGATCAATGGCGTTGTTGTCTACGCATACTTTTGAATATTTATGCGTAAACTCCTTTATGCTCTCATCACTCTTTAATCCCATTTACAACACCCTTTCTTATTACTTTTTTCTCGTTTTTTATAATGCGTCATTCAATATTATACTGTAAATCAAGTAACATAACAAGCGCATAAAAGTAAAAAAAATATGAATTATTTGGTATTGTGTTGCATACAAAAAACACCGCAACACCAGACATTCGGTATTTGCAGCGTTTTCAATGGGTTGGGCTGTTTAAACAGTCAACAGCTCGTAGGGGAATCGAACCCCTGTTTTCGCCGTGAGAGGGCGACGTCTTAACCGCTTGACCAACGAGCCACAACTGTTATATTCACACTGCCTGTTTCTTGTATCGCCGACAGCTATTAAAGCATACAACAGTTTTCCAAAAAAAGCAAGTACTTTTTTAATTTTTTTCTATATTTTTTGCATAACCGTCATAAAACAGCGTATTTTCAACGTTTCCAGACTCTTGTTAAATTTCAAAATCCATGCAGACTCTGGTCTTTGTATATGGACGAACCTTGCCATCGGCCACAGCCACATGTTCCGGGTGTACTGCATAACCCTTCAATGCCTCCTCGCTCTCAAGTGTCGAGTCGAGCATCACGTCCGCATTGGAAGATGCCAGCGGATTGATTTCCACTTTTATTTCAATTAAACCGGGGATTTTCCCTTTAAGCGCTTCCAGACCTGCCTTGATTCCATCCTTTACCTCTGCCTTCTCACTGTCAGAAAGCTCGTCTTTTAACTGCCATAATATCACATGTTTTACCATTGTCCTACTCTCCTATTTCCTGATTTTCCAAAACCCCTCTGTCCTTCTTCAACAGCTCAAAAAAATCCTCCTGCGGCATGGGTCTGGCAAAATAATACCCCTGCACATTGTCACAACCAATTTTTTCGAGCAGATCTACCTGTTCTTTTGTCTCCACGCCCTCCGCCAGAAGCCCAAGTCCCAGCTTCTGCGCCATAGAAACCATGTGCTCGAGAATCAGCTTTCCCTTGTCGGAAGCCATCATGTTATCCATAAACTTCTTGTCCAGCTTGATCACATCAAACGGAGTTTCAAGCAGCATATTCAGGGAGGAATACCCACTTCCAAAATCGTCCATCAACAGAGTAAACCCATCTATCTTAAGCCGCATCGCCATCTGTCCGATCTGCTCATCGTTGGCAGTCTCCGTGATCTCAAGCTCCAGAAGCGACTTTTCAATCTGGTGCTTTTTGATGTCATCCATCAAAACATACATAAATTCCGTATCCTTAAGGTGATTCCGCGATACGTTCACAGATACCGGGCAATCCTCGATTCCGATATCCGTACACTTTTTGATAAAGCGGCTTGCCTCCTCCCAGATATAATAATCAACCATTTTGATGAATCCGTTTTCCTCGATGACTGGAATAAACTCATTGGGATAAATCATTCCCCGCTCAGGGTGAATCCAGCGCACAAGCGCCTCCGCACCGACAATCTTGTTCCGCGATATACTGTACTTGGGCTGCAGGTACATTTTGAACTGCTTTTCCGCGACGGCAGAATGCATGTTCTCGTCGATAAATTTGCGGGTATAGAGAAGCTCCTTGAACTGCTCCTCATAAAAAATTACATTGGAGACAACATTTTCCTTAGCCGCTGTCCTCGCCATCGCCGTCCTGTCCTCCATCTGGCGTATCTCCATGTCCTTATCGTCGACAGAATACACTCCAAAGGCAAGCTGCAGCTTGACATTTTTAAAAGAAGCTGACGCCGTTTCAATTTTATGGATAAACTCCAAAAGTTCACTGTCATCTTCATATTCTGTGACTACCATAAAAACATCACTTCTGAGATTCAGGAAAAACTGCCTGTCACTGCACAGTTCTTTGAGGTTGTCCTTTACAAAGAACAACACTTCATCGCCGAACTTCTCACCATACAGATCATTGATGATCTTGAATCGCCTGACATCAAACTGGATAAAACCGATCTTCCTGTCAGAAGAAAGAAGCAGATCACGCACATTATTCCTGAATCTGTTTTGTTCGTTCACACTCTTGATCACGGTCTGCAGCTTTTCTGTCTCTTCAAAGTCAGCGGCGTCGAGACGCACATAAAGCCCCTCCTCGTCCTGCCGCTTCAGCATGTCTTCTATAATCTCTATACTCGCCTGCAGAACATGCGGACATACCTTCTTTACCAGTCCTTCCTTTCGGATTTCAGCAAGCTCTTCCGGCTTTGAGAAATCTTTGCCAAGAATTTCCTTGCAAAGTGTCTTTCCGCCCATCTTCTCCCGAAAACGATAGAAAAATTCATCTGCATTTTTATATCCGAATGATTCAAGCTCCTTATCCTGTGGATCGTAAAGACCGAACGCCATGCCAAATATCATTGTTGCCGCCGTAATGCAGCCGCACAGATCTCCTCTGTGCATGCCGCCGCCAAAGCAGGTACTGATCTTCATAACATTCTTAAGATTATATCCAAATTCCTCTGCAAATGCACCCGCGAGCGCCTGCGAACAGTGAAATTCCTGCATCAGGAAATCTGTTGCTTTCTCTGAATGTGTCAATATGATAACCCCTTTCTAAAAAATGTTTCCATTTTTATGCCATATCATCATTATATACTAACACAGATGCAATCCACAACCATTTTTTGTATAGATTTTATTAAGAAGGATTATCACTTTTCACTTCTTTACAAATTTATCTCACAGAAAAAGAGCGCTCGCCCGTTTCAAGCGGTATTTCTTTTGACTCGATGGAATCAATCACAATATAGTCACTTCGGTTGATCATCACCAGCATTTGATTGATCGCCTCCTCTGTCCCCTGCGCCTCCATCTCGACAGAACCATCATACTCATTTTTTGCCCAGCCTGTAATACCCATACCGTTTGCGGCATACTTTGCACGGTAACGGAATCCCACGCCCTGCACCCTGCCTGTAAACCGAAAATGTTTTCTGACCATTTTTCCTTATCCTTTCCTATTGCGGATTCCTGTCTAGCTGCTGCCGTTTTCCAAGCTGCCAGAATGCAACCGCACTTGCCGCCGCTACATTAAGAGAATCAACACCGTGTGCCATCGGTATCCGCACTGTGTAATCACAGCCGGTGATCGTGTCCTGCGCAAGACCGTCTCCCTCTGTGCCAAGCACGATCGCGAGCTTTTCTTCCTGCATCAGCTGCGGTGAATCAATGCTGACCGAATCCTCCTTTAACGCCATTGCCGCTGTCGTAAATCCCCTATCGCGCAGTTCTCTTATGCCGTTTTCTTCATCTAAAAATGCCCATGGTATCTGGAATACAGTTCCCATACTGACTCTGATCGAACGGCGGTATAAAGGATTGCTGCTTGCCGGTGTCAGCAGTACCCCATCCATATTGAGCGCTGCTGCCGAGCGGAAAATAGCGCCGACATTTGTGGGATTCATCACATTTTCAAGTACTACAATCCTATGTGCGCCCGCGCACACCTCTGAGACATTTTTCAATTTAGGACGCTTCATCGCACACAGCATGCCTCTCGTCAGCTTGAACCCTGTCAGCTGTGTGAGCACATCAAACTCAGCCGTATAGACAGGAATCTCACCGCAGCGCCTGATGATCGTCTTTCCCTGTCCCTCAATATGCTTTTTCTCCAACAGTATTGACACAGGAACACACCCGGCGTTAAGCGCCCTTTCAATTACCTTCGGACTTTCTGCTATAAACATTCCTTTTTCTGGTTCGTGGCGGTTTAGGAGTTGTCCCTCGCTGAGTCTCGCATACACGTCAAGCTGCGGAGCGCTAAAATCCGTTATCTCAATAATATTTGACATTCGACTCTAACCTACTCCTCTGTAACATTTGCAAAATCATATATTCAGGTTTTATCTGACAAAGTCGTATCGTTCTGCTGTCTCTTTATCCCTGTACTCGTGTTTCTCGTAGTATCCGATCAAACTACCGTCGTCATCGCGCAGTGCAACCATATACACATCTTTATTTTCTTTTTCATTATAAGAAGTATAAATCCGATTATGCTCTGTGCTCTCTGTAAACCACAAGAGAACTTTTTTTATCATCTCGCCTGACTGCAGATTGTGACAATCCAGCAGACTCTTCCCTACAAGCACTTGACCGCCCCATTTCGCATATCGCTGTATAGCAGCAGGATTCATGTAAATAATCTCATGCTCCAGACTGCAGATCACAACTGCACAGATATCCTGGTCTATAATACTCTTAAAATACTTTGCAAGTTTCATTTCATCGTCTCCTTTGTGTTTTTAATACCTTTTTGTATGGTGCGAGCATTCCCTCATTCATCATATTTCCCATCTTGGCTTTTATCTTTGGCGAGGACAGCAAAGCTCCTGCCATGTACATTTTTAACATTGTTCCACGCTGTCTCTGCGGGAAATCATACTGGTCATGCTCCTTATAAAATTTGTGATCCGCCTTCATCATTCCCTGCATAAGCCAGATTAAATCCCGGAATATCTTCATGCCGCCGACTCCGTAAAAATTCCGGGGTGGGACGTACTGATGTTCCAGTGCATAACTGAGCGTCTCCGCCATTTGATCAATCTCCGCATTCGGATTCTCCTCATCGGTAGCAACTCCAGCGAGGAAATTTCCGCCAACCTGTGCACGTCCTTCCAAGATCATCTGCAGATTCGCCTCCGCACGGTAATTTCCGCTCACAAGATATCCCATAGGCATTCCCATGGTCACGGTCCTGTGTCCATTGCAGAACTGCCGGTCGTCATAACGCTTGAACACTGCCCCCATAGAATGATCTCTGACTGAAAACGCATACACAATCGCCTGCGCAGTCTGTATGTCTTTGCGCAGAAATTCATCAAACCCATCTATATAAACACATTTTCCAGACACTGCACAGTTAAAACAGCCCAGACAGCCGCCGCGGAACGGGTATTCCCGTATATTGACAACACGTGTCTTAATCGGCAATACTGCCTGAAAACGCTCTATCATACTTTTCAGCTGCATATCATTCTCATGGCAGTCCGTTACGATGACTACATCACCTGCTTTATCGGCATTGTCATGTTCTGGTACTTCGACTGGCATATGTCTGCTCTCACATATGGGCTGCCGCACCGGCTCATAGTTTTTTGTTTCCATGCTCCACAACACGAAATCAAAAAAATCCTTCGCTTCCTTTTGCCCTTTTTCTGTCAGAAGGTCGTCCATATCCGCAGACAGTCCGCGGATAAAACGAATTCCCATATCCTGACAATTCTCCTGTATATAATTGTGTGCAGTGACATCATAAAAATGCTTGGAAGTCGTAATCTGTGTAGCCGCCTTACCTGCAAGCGACTGTCCCGATTCCTTTAGCAGTTCAATAAAACGATGAAGCTGGCTTGGCGCGATAAAGGTGTACACCGGGTAAGAAAATAGCAGTAAATCTGCTTTCCCAAGCAGTTTCCCCGCCGATGTGAAATCACTCTCCAGCTTTTTGATGCACTGCCCTACATGGATCACCTTATAAGAATGTTCTGGATACAGCTTTCTCAAATACTTCACTGTCTGTAATGTAATGCTGTACTTCCCCTTCGGACTACCGTTTAACACTAAAATATTCATTGTTTTCCTCCTCACAAAAAAGTGTATACTATTTCACTTTTAACGAAATTCACTTTCATATTTTTTAAAGAAATCATAATACGCCCGCACATTTCCAAGCTCTGTCCAGCGCTTTACATCCACCACTTCCTCGTCCAGATCATAAACTTTTGCCCCTCTCATAGAAAGCAGGAACGGTGAGTGTGTGGCGATCACGAACTGACAGTGGAAAAAGCGCACGGAATCCTCCAAAAAGCGCAGCAGTTCCTGCTGTTTTTCCGGCGACAGGCTGTTCTCCGGCTCATCGAGCAGATACAGTCCGTTTTCCTTTATTTTATCAGCGAAATAGAGAAATGCGCTCTCTCCGTTGGAATGCTCCCTCACATTGTCCTGTAAGTTGTTTCGGATAAACTTTGACTGTGTGTTGCGGCGTGCTGCATTTACTTTTTTCAGCTGTTCATAATCGTCCAGTGAGTGCATCTGAAACCGGGAATATTTTGCCTCCTGATACTCCTCAAACAGTTCCTCGCGCTTTCGGTCAATCCCTTCATTGATGCTCCGCAGATTCAGCATGAAGTCAAACACATCATCACTCGTGATGATCCTGCTGTCCTTTGGTATTTTTCCGATTGTTTCATAGGAACACATCTTTGTGTAATCCCCAAAGAAATTCGAACGGTTGTATAGTGTATCTCGCTCAAGCCCTAGCTTTTCCGCGATCACATTCAATGCTGTCGTCTTCCCAGAGCCATTTCCTCCATACAGGATTGTCACTTCCTCAAAGTCCAGCATTCTCAGTTGGTGTGCTGACAATACCAGAAAGGGATACACCGTATCATAACAGGTGTGCTTTTGCCCCATTGTAAAGTCGTATTCTTTTTCCCTGCCCGGGAACTCAAAATGTGATAAATAAATCATCAATACACCGGCCTCTCCCACTGATACTGCTCCATGTCCACGCAGTCTCCTACAAACTCCACACCCTCCGCTTTCAGAAGTTCCACCTGACGATTGCCGCCTCCGAAGGCAAACGCATCAGACACTCTGCCCTCCCTGTTGACAACACGGTAACAGGGAATATGGTCAGGGTCTGGATTGGCGTGCAGCGCATATCCAACCACTCTTGCCCACCGTTTGTTCCCTGCAAGCGCAGCGACTTGTCCGTAGGTTGCCACCTGTCCATATGGAATCTGTTTTACCACCTCATATATTTTTTCAAATGCAGACTGTTCCATGTAAATCCTCCCAAAAAGCTCTTATCCGCATATTTTTCACATATCTCCAGCATTTTCCCGCGTTATTTTCATTGCTTAGGAACTGTAAAGAAATAACATGTGCAACTTGCGCAGGATATTTCTTCGAGGGCGCATATCAAAAAACGTAGGCGTAGCGGGCTACGCTGAGGCTTTTTGATATGTGCAATCGGAGAAATAGACAAGTCAAGGTGCATAAGTTATTTTTTTACAGTTCCTTATATTACTGTTTCGCTTTTTACTTATCATACTCGACAATTCTTCCTCTGATAAAAAATGCGATTGACCAAGGATTGTAAATATCTGAACACGAACCAGATGTAAATCCGCCATACTGCATCTTTACACCATGCTTCTCCCCACCAGGCCCTGTATCAGGCCGCGGCAAAGACATGGATTTGTCTTGAAAGTACTGTTAAAATCACTTTTGTCATTATTTTAGTATATCATAATCCATAAGGGAAATCTATCAATTTAAAAGCAAAGGCCTATAAAAGACAGATTTAGTTACTGTTCACACCCCTACTGTGTTTTGCATATTTATACGTTTTTTCGGTGTGAACAGCAACATTTATGCACACAAAATGCTAAAGGGAAAAAGCTAAAGCTTTTAGCATTTTGGCGCTCGATTCCCACTACTTTGATTGGGGAGTGAACAGTAACCAGATTTACACTTTCGACGTTGTAAATCTGTCTCTATCTTTGAAAAAATGCTTTGGGCACCCATCTAAAATACTGAATTGTCAGCAGCATTTGTGAACAGATTCAGATACTCTTTCCTCACATACCCCTCCAAGAGCTCCTCATACTCTTTGGAATGGATGAGAACTTTGTAGAAATCACCCTCCTCCGCGATAATTCGCACGATTTTCCCTTCTTTTAACAGGGTGGCTCCTTTCGATGACTGCACTTCTATATCAATATTTGCGATTCCCACCTCAGATGCCGGTACTTCCAAATATTCCTTTCTCACATACCCCTCCAAAGGTTCCGCAGCTTCCTCGGATCTGATGAGCACTTTGTAAAATTCGCCTTTCTCCTCGAAAACTGTCACTACCGCGCCTTCTTTCAGCAGGGTAAGCACTGCCGCGTCATACTCTGCTGCAGACCGCACCCTCAATGCATCGGTGTTTACCACCCCCATCTCAGATACCGTCTTTTGATCCGGCTCCGTTACGCCAGCATCTATATGCGGACAAGATTTATATGTAAATGACGACACTTCGTCGCCCCGCACCGCATTTCCGCACTTTTCACACTGTCGTGCCTCATAAGTGACTACTGTACAGCTCCCGTCAGCGTGCCTGTCGTGCTCTGCAATTGTCCCTGTCATATAACTGTGCGCGCAGACGCCTTGCTTCTGTCCCTGCTGTCCCTGACTGAAACTGCATTCCATGACTCCGTAATCATTGTCATTCTCGCTGATAAAGATTATATTATTATGACCAAAATCCGTATACTCGCCCTCCATAGGATTTTCTTCACCATTTCGGGCAAAGACCAGAATATCTTTATCACTCCAGTCATTTGTTCCGTTTTGCACATACTCACGCGGCTTCTGATACGCCAATGCTGGAATACTGCTTGCCAACCCACAAACCACTACTACTACAGCTGCTGCTTTCTTTTTCCATCTCTTTTTCTTATTTGTTTCCATAATCTGCTCCATCCTTTTCCTCAACAAACTTTTTGATACCCCTAATGACAAGACTGTGATCTTTGGATTCTCCATTTTCTGTG
>CAMWLV010000073.1 GCA_947175175.1 uncultured Lachnospiraceae bacterium | reverse complement strand
TTTTTTTATATTGTTGTATAATAAAACTCTTTAATAAAAGAAATTCTTCATAGGATATATATTTTCTCTTATTATATATCTTCATAAAATGACCAAATTTATCTCTTGCAACTTGCTCTATATCAATCTCACTGTTTTCTATATCTAACACACCGACTGAAATCCCTTTAAATACAATAATTACATTATCCTCATCTCCAATCCTGCTGACTTTTTCTGCTACTGCCTGACTGATCACAGAGTTCATCATATACACATCTCCTCTATAAAAAATCTCGTAGATTTCCATAATTGCTCGGATGCCTTATTTTTCTGAATGCCTTTTGCTCAATTTGCCGGATTCGCTCCCTTGTCACCCCTAAGACATTCCCTATTTCTTCGAGTGTCCGCTCAACTCCATCTGTCAATCCAAATCTCAAATCCAATACCATCTGCTCCTTCTTCGTCAGTATTTGCAGAGCTTCCACCACTTGTTCTCTCATAATCGTTGTGAATACCTCGTCCTCAACAGACATTATGGCCTCATCAGGGATCAACTCAAGCACTATAGTGTCTTCTGCATCTCTTACAGGTATATCTAATGATGACGTATTCAGAAAAATATTTTGCACCATCATACATTGTTCAATATTTTCTTCAGTCATACTTAGTTGCTCTGACATTTTTTTTAGTCTCTCCTTATATCCCATACCAATCATGGTAAAATTCCTGTCAAGCACATTAATCTTATGTATCGTTTCCATCATATGCACAGGAACTCTTATTGTAAACCCATGATCATATATCTCCCGCACAATTGCCTGTTTAATCCACCATGTCGCATATGTTGAAAATGCATATCCACGATCAGTATCAAATCGTTCTGCAGCAGTTAGGATCCCTATCATACCTGCCTGTTCCAAATCATCAAACGCCAGATCGTTTCCTGAAAATCTAACATATATGTTAGCAATCTTATCTACCAGCCTTCGGTTCTTGATACATAAATCCTGTCTTGCCTGAGCATTTCCCTGCTGAATCAAAACACACAATATTTCATATGATTGCTTTATATTCTTCCTGACTTCCAAAAATCCTGAATAACCTGTTTTGTCATCTTCCTTGCTGCCGTTATTTTGATCAAAAAAAATGGAATCATCATATAGTATTTCTAACGCTTCTTCATCAATACTGATTTCGTCAAGATTTTCTATGTGATCTAATTCTTTCTCATCAGTTTGCAATTCGATATTATTTCTATGCAGAATATCTAAAACACAGTACTGCTCCTTCAATGAAAGCATCTCAAAAAG
Source organism: uncultured Lachnospiraceae bacterium (assembly GCA_947175175.1). Classification (GTDB taxonomy): domain Bacteria; phylum Bacillota; class Clostridia; order Lachnospirales; family Lachnospiraceae; genus COE1. The sequence continues at coordinate 17,257 of CAMWLV010000073.1, read as the reverse complement.
CTTATCAAACTCCTCATAAGTAATCGATGAGTTCTTCAAATATGGCTGAACCATTTTCAATATAATTTCTTCATTCATACTAGAACTCCCTAGTTGTCTATTTGTAACACTTCAATATCATTACTATAATATATTATAGTATAAAATCATATGGTCATCTATTTAGAAATCCGCCTCGTATGCTACTCCGCGACTCTATCTGCTCCACCTACGCAGTAATCTCCCTATTTCCCACGCCAACCGGAAATTTTCAACTAATCTTGTCTATTTTGTCCAAAATTCCTTGTATTGCCCACCTGTAAAACGTATCACTGCTAACATATATATAATCACTATTCCTATTCATCCTTATTCGAATCTGTCTCATATCTTCTGCGATAATACTCCATCGTCCGATACTCCAAAATATCTTTCATATGACGTTTCATCGCCTCATTTTCAATGCAATCCCTCAACTCATCACGAATGGCAATCGCACAGCCTTCTTTATCGACAAAGAATCCCTTGCCTGATGCCTTTAAATATCTAATCGGCATTGTCTTTGCCTTGTTTAAATGCTGCTTGTCCGTCATATTCCTATACTCCTCATAAGATATATCCAATGCAAAATCCTTCCAGTTTGTCCCTGTATCAAAAAACTCTTTCCAGCTCCTTAACACTTCCTCATCCGTCACTTCAAGCCGTATACTGCCATGATTATAAAAACTGTAGAGAATCGGTATCTTATATACTTTTTGCATATCAGTTGTCTCAATAACTGATATAAATTCCCTTCCAATTCCAGCATATAAAACTTCTTCCTCTTCAGACAATTCATGCATATCATACAAAAAATCCAAATATCTGCGAAACGGATTTTCCTTAGCGTATTTCATACAATACTGATATGTATCATCATCCATGTAAGTAAACAATTCCATTCTTGTAGGTACTTTTCCATCTAACAATTCTTTTACCCAGTAATATTCATGATAAATCCGTTCCTTTACAGACAGCGATTTTTTATCTAATTCCCTGAACAAATCGATCAGCCGCATATCAAAGTCCACAATGCAGTCATCAGGATACTCTATGTTATTGTAATCATATGCTTTCTTAGCAGAAAATGACTTTCCGCCTGCAAGCAGCAATGGAGATTTTCCTGCCTTTTCATAATTGCCGATAAAATCCAGTACATTCAGATACTCTTTGCCCTTGTATGTACGCAGCCCGCGTCCTAACTGCTGTAAAAACACGATTGGAGACTCCGTTGGTCTAAGGAACATAACCATATCAAGCGAAGCAATATCCAATCCTTCATTAAACATATCAACAGAAAATATCACTTTAATCTCCTGTTTTTGCAGCTGATCTATTGCTATGTCCCTGTCCTCCGAATATGCACCATCTGCATTACTGTAAACAGCCACAGAAGGAATCCCTCTTTTGCAAAATTCCTCTGCCATCTGACTTGCATGCTTCCTGGAACAACAAAAACCCAATGCGCGCTTTGAAGCATATTTCATATAATATTTGTAAATCAATTCATATCGTTCCGAATTATTGGCATAAATTTCCGTCAATTCCCCTTCATCATAATGTCCTTTCACCAGATGCAGTCCAGAATAATCTGTCGCATCATAGATTCCATAATAATGAAACGGCACTAACATTCCTTTGTTGATCGCTTCTTTTAATGAGATCTCATATGGCACATTGTAATCACATAACTCATAAATATTCTTTCCATCCATTCGCTCAGGCGTTGCAGTAAGCCCTAACATAAACTTCGGCTTGAAATAGTCTACAATCCTTTTATACTGTTCATTGACCGCATGATGAAATTCATCAATAACTATATAATCAAAATAATCCGCCTTAAAATATTCTCCGTTCAAATATTCCGCTCTACCCAATGTCGCAACAGAAGCAAATATGACTGACTTATCTATATCCTTTTGTTTCCCGTAGAAAAAACCATAATCATCAGAATGACGTACATTTTGAAAGGCCACTGCTGCCTGCTTCAATATTTCTTCCCTGTGAGCCACAAACAACACTCTTTTATAATTGGCAGAATCAAATGCCGCAAGATACGTTTTCCCGACACCCGTAGCAGCCTGAACAAGCCCCTTTACTGCACCTTCCGCCCTGCTGTCTTCCAATGCATATAAAGCCTCTATCTGCACTCCTCTTGGCTGGAATAGTACCTCAATTGTGGTATCTGTGTCCTCCTCATTTTTGTCATATCTGGCTAAGTCTTTCGCTACTGCAGGCTTGTGCCAGTTTTTTGAATATCTGTATAATTCCTCATCGTCTATAACAATGGAATGTTTCAAAAACAGCTCTTCAAATGCACTGTAAAACAACATAAAATTCTTTTTATCATTTACACTGTTAAATCGGTAATTCCATTCAATCCCCGATGTCAACGCGCTTCTCGAAATATTTGAGGAACCAATATAGATTTCACTCATTTTCTCATAGTGAAAAATATAAGACTTAGGGTGAAAAGACCGTCCTTTATCACTATAAAATCTTAAGTCTACGCGATTTCCTAACTCCCTCTTGATCAGGCAGAGTGCGGACGGCTGCGTAATCCCGAGGTAATTTCCCGTAAGTATCCTTACCTGAACGCCTCTGTCCAATGCCGCCCGAAGGTCATTCAAAATCATCCTGACACCTGATTCCATCAGAAAAGAGACAATGATGTCAACCCGTTTTGCTTTCATCAGGCTCATTTTAAGCTGATAATATAAAAAACGGCTGCGGTTTCTATCACCTGTCATTACATCAGTTGATTCAATCACTGTATTGTCCAATCGAATATTTTCCATCAGCTCATCATAAATATTCAAATTTTCCGCAGAATCAAATTCAGCCATTTCTCATCACTCCGTCCCGGCCGTACATCAGATGTAACCCACAGTTCTTCTACTGTCAAGTTGTCGATCTTCTTTAAAAAATCCGTAAAAGAATCTTCTGTCATATCCGTAAAATAGCGTCCATTCCGCTCTCCGGTAAAAGTTCCGAATTTAAACGATGTATAAATAACGCCTTTTTGATTTAGAGCCTTCTCCATTTTCCGTATCACACTTTCCAGTTCTACTATTGGCAGATGTAAAATAGAGGAACACGCCCAAATCCCATCATATTTGCCCTTATCGTTCAATTCCTGAAAAAACATATGCTTTACTGCAATACCTGTATACTCTCTGGCGATTTTGCAAAGCTCCTTGGAACCATCTATTGCTTCTACCCGAAATCCCTGTTCCAGAAAATATTTTGTGTCCCTTCCTGAACCACAGCCAAAATCAAGGATTATGGCATGCTGTGGCAATTTATTCAGGAATCTTTTCTGTATATCTTCAAAATCCACTGATATTGTTCCCGCCGTAAAAGTTTTTGCATTTAAATTGTAATAGTCTATTGTTTTCTCCATCTCACACATGCTCTTATATTGCCCTTTCCTGTTCAATCTCTTAAAGCGGCATGTCAACCCTTCAATCATATTATTTTCAGCTGCACTTGCTACTGCTTTTCCTGAATCAAATTTATCTTTCAAAGTACATTTTCATTGCCACTTTTCATTCATCGCTGAACTCATTCAGATCCTCAAATTTGATTACCTTGGCACGAATTAGAAGGACAAGATCATAAATCATTTCTGATTGAGCCTGTCCATGTAGTCCTCCTGCCAATCAGCAATTTTGTCTCTGAAAAGTTTCCAGTTCTTTTTGATACTTCAATATAAAAACTCCTATCCGTGTACTTCTATATACATACTCTTGATAATCCTGATGTGCTCCTTCACACATTATATACATAACAGACACCTTTTCCTTTTAAAAAGCAAGGAATTATTCCTCATGGTTTCGAATTTCAATGCTGCAAGTCTGTGGTATTTGCTATTACAAATCAGATGTACGTATCAACTTACGCAATCTCCCACACCACTGTCACAGTATCTGAAACCTCAATATCATCTGGCTCAATATCCATATCGTAACTTTCCTCAGCTAAGTAAGCACTCCTGCACATATCCGTCATCATATTTCCACGCATGGGACTGTATTCAAGCGCAATCTCTCCCCAAGAATAATCAATACTTTGGATTTCCTTCAGCTGCACACCTGCGGCCTGCGTCAGAACTGCCGCTTTTGCCCTGGCATCCTCCACTGCTTTTCCAAGAAGCTCATTTTTTGATGCTTCCTTGTCCTTGACTGTATAGGTTATACAGAACTCCGGGTGAATCTTTTCCGCATTTGCCAGTACATAAAGAATTTTACCGAGCCGTTTATTGTCTGAATCAAATTCGACTTTTAAGATGTGATGAAACTTATATCCTTCAAATCTTTGTTTCCAGCTCTTATCCTTCGCCTGATAACGCTCATATTTTGGATCAACATTGAAAGTCAGCGTTTTTATATTTCCTCGCTCAAGTCCATGCTTCTCCAAAATATCTTTCAAGAACTCTGTGTCTTCGGTAGATTTGCGAAGCGTCTCGTCATATTCCATATAACAGCCCTCTAATGTCATCGTAATACGTGTCGTGTCTGGCTTAACCTTGAGATTTGCTTTTCCTGTCACCCTGATGATTCTTTTATCTTCCATCTTGTTTTCCATTTGCAATTTATTCCTCCGTTTTCTCCGAATATCCAATATACTTTCTTAAATTACATTATACGACATCATCATTAATTGTCAATGTCTGCCCTTTCGCCTTTGATTTTTCATACCTTCTTAGACTATGGATTGAGGATTCTGCGTTATCAGTCGATACTCAAACCAGCATTTGCATATCCTGCAATTGTATTGATTAAGGTCAATCCACTTGCCGATGCTGAAATTACCAACAACAGCCGGGTTTGTGCTGTTACTGGTATATTGAATCCTATAAGGACAGATAGCCCATTCTGAATGAAAAAGCCCTGTCTTATGTAAAATTAATAACTATAGTCTCCCTAACGCTGTACTACTCATGTCTTTTCTCCAAATCTTATTTTTCCTTGCTGGTCATAAAAAGGACATCTCTCTAAAAATTTCTTTTTAGAAAAATGTCCTTATATGCGCTTAAGTATTCGTAAACTTTTGATTATTAATCCAGTGATTTGAGGGTCGGAAACGCCAAAACATCGCGAATCGATGGAGAGTTTGTCATCATCATGACCATTCTGTCGATGCCAAATCCAATACCTCCCGTCGGTGGCATTCCGATGCTTAAAGCATTCAGGAAATCCTCATCAGTATGGTTTGCCTCGTCGTCGCCTGCTGCCAGAAGCTCTTCCTGTGCCGCAAAGCGCGCTCTCTGGTCAATCGGATCGTTGAGCTCGGAATATGCATTTGCCATCTCCCAGCCATTCATGAAGAACTCAAAACGCTCCACATACTCGGGATTCTCCGGCTTTTTCTTGGTAAGCGGGGAAATCTCGATCGGGTGGTCCATAACGAAAGTCGGCTGAATCAGATGTTCCTCCACAAACTCCTCGAAGAATAGATTCAGGATATCGCCCTTCTTGTGACGCTCCTCAAATTCAACATGCTTTTCTTTCGCAATCGCCCTTGCTTCCTCCAAAGTATGGATCTCATTGAAATCTACGCCGGAATATTTCCTGACAGCGTCCACCATCGTGATGCGCTCAAACGGCTTTGACAGATCCATCTGATGCTCACCATACGTGAGAATCTCCGAACCCGTAACTTCCTTTGCCACATGGCGGTAAAGATTCTCTGTCAAATCCATCATGCCGTGGTAATCAGTATATGCCTGATATAGTTCCATCAGTGTAAACTCAGGATTGTGTCTCGTGTCGAGTCCCTCATTGCGGAATACCCTGCCAATCTCATAGACGCGTTCCATACCGCCCACGATCAATCTCTTTAAGTACAGCTCCAGCGAAATGCGGAGTTTCAAGTCCTCGTCAAGTGCGTTGAAGTGTGTCTCAAACGGTCTTGCCGCTGCTCCGCCTGCGTTTGACACGAGCATCGGCGTCTCCACCTCCATAAAGCCCTGGTCATCCAGATAGCGTCGAATGCTGGAGAGCACCTTTGAGCGCTTAATAAAGGTATCCTTTACCTCGGCGTTCATGATCAAATCCACGTAGCGCTGACGGTATCGTGTATCGGTGTCCGTCAGACCATGGAATTTCTCTGGAAGAATCTGTAAACTCTTTGATAAAAGTGTCACTGATGCAGCGTGAATAGACATCTCGCCCGTCTTTGTCTTAAATACCGCACCGCTGATGCCAAGGATATCACCCACATCATATTTCTTAAAATCAGCATAGGGCTCCTCGCCGATGCTGTCCCTTGCGACATAACACTGGATACTTCCCTTCAAGTCTTGTATGTTGCAGAACGACGCCTTTCCCATGACACGCTTGAACATCATGCGGCCTGCAATCGTTACATTCGTTCCCTCCAGAGCGTCAAAATGATCCTTTACGTCCTGGCTGTGATGTGTTACATCAAATTTGGTTATCTGAAACGGATCTTTCCCTGCTTCCTGCAGTGCGGCAAGCTTCTCCCTGCGCACAGTCAATAGCTGATTTTCATCTGGCACACTTCCTTTCTGTGCGCTGCGCACCTTCAAAAGCTGGTTGATATCCTGCTGCTGGTTATTCTGATTCTTTTGATTGTTCTGACTATTATTCTCCTGTGACACAAAAATTCTCCTTCCATAATCTCACCTATCCAAAGAATGGCTCTGCCATTCTTCCAGCATGAAGCTTTAGAATTTCTTAGGCGGTGTCCTTTAGCGCCTTAGAAATTCTCTTCATGCTCTATTCCGGCTTATAAATATCCAATATCGTATACTCAATCACTCCTGCCGGAGCCTCCACTGTGACGATATCACCTTTCTGGGCGCCAAGAAGTGCCTTTCCGAGCGGTGACTCGTTGGAAATCTTTCCTTTCAGGCTGTTTGCCTCTGTCGCGCCCACAATTTTGAACTCCATCTCGTCATCAAATTCGTTGTCCTTTACTTTGACTGCAAGCCCGAAACTTACTCTCTCAAGGTCGTGTCCGTCCTCATCCATATCGCCAACTTCCACGTTTTTCAGGATTTTCTCGAGCTCCTCAATACGCGCCTCAATGTCGCGCTGCTCGTCCTTTGCTGCATCGTACTCTGCATTCTCTGAAAGGTCGCCCTGTTCCCTTGCTTCCTTGATCTTCTGCGCTACCTCTTTTCGTTTGACTACTTTGAGTTCATGCAACTCGTCCTCATATTTCTTAAGACCTTCACGTGTTAATAGATTCTTCTTTGCTTCCATGAAATTACTTCCTTTCACTACTTAATATTTTTTATGATATGATAATAACGGTTAAACCTGAGATATTCTGTGCGCTGCAAACTAGCCTATTATAGCCTTTTTTAACTGTCATGTCAAGATTTTGAGACGGATAACAACAGCTCTCAGTGCTCCAGAAATATTTTCTGAACCCCTCCGACAAGCTCTGCATAAGTCCCCATCTCATTCACCGCTCTGCGCAGTTTTGCCGAATGTGGATATCCTGTCGTATACCATGCCACATGTTTTCGCATCTCGCGCACTGCGACATACTCTCCTTTATAATCAAGCTGCAGTTTTGCATGCTTTAATATCATGTCACAGACTTCTTCTCTGGTTGGTCGTTCGAGAATGATACCTGTGTCCAGATAATGGTTGATCTCACGGAATATCCATGGATTTCCACGGCTTGCCCTGCCTACCATGATACCGTCACAGCCGGTTTCCTCAAGCAGCCTTTCCGCCGAGATGGCATCGGTCACATCTCCGTTTCCAATGACTGGAATGTGCACCGCCTGTTTTACCTGTCTGATAATATTCCAGTCTGCCTTTCCAGAATAGTACTGCTCTCTGGTTCTCCCGTGCACCGCAACTGCCGCTGCGCCGTTTGCCTCAGCGATTTGTGCAATCTCCACGGCATTGACAGTATTGTCATCAAATCCCTTTCTGATCTTTACAGTCACAGGCTTCTTGACTGCATGGGAAACCGCGTAAATAATTTCCCCCGCAAGTTTTGGATTTTTCATCAGGGCACTTCCCTCGTGATTGTTGACCACCTTGGGCACAGGACACCCCATATTGATATCCAATATGGCAAACGGCCGCTCCTCAATGCGCGCCGCCGTATCTGCCATGATTTCCGGCTCGGACCCAAACAACTGCAGCGACACTGGCATTTCCTCTGGGTGAATCTCCATCAGCGCTGCTGTGTTCTTATTGTTGAAATGCACTGCCTTGGCGCTGACCATCTCCATGCACAGAAGCCCTGCTCCCTGTTCCTTGCAAATCAATCGAAATGGCAGGTCTGTAACCCCTGCCATCGGTGCGAGTATAACGTTATTTTCAAGAACGACATCCCCGATTTTCAGCTGCCTGCCGGCTGCGCTATCTGTTGTTTTTTTCATAGATAATCCTAAGTCCCTCCAGCGTCAGTGCACTGTTGTATTCCTGTATCACATCTGTCTCCTCCGCTATGATACGCCCAAGCCCCCCTGTCGCTACCACCTTGAGGTTCTCATAACCGGTTTCCTTTTTCACACGGTTTACGATATACTCTGTCTGCCCGATCTGACCGTACACAAGCCCCGCCTGCATGCTGGAGATGGTCTCCTGCGCCAGAATGGACGCCGGCTTCCTGATCTCAATTTCAGGAAGTTTTGCCGCATCCTCCCAGAGAGCCTTTGCCGAAATCCGGATACCCGGCGCTGTGATTCCTGCGCAGAAACAGCCTTTTTCATCTACAAGGTCATAAGTTGTCGCGGTACCAAAATCCAAGACAAGCACTGGTCCTCCGTATAATTCATATGCAGCAACTGCGTCCACAATGCGGTCTGGACCAATTTCTTTTGGATTTTCTGTCACAATTCTGATTCCGGTCTTGATTCCAACTCCCACAATCATGAGCTTCTCAATCACATAGCGCTTGATACCGCCTGTGAGTGAGTGCATCACGTTGGGCACAACACTTGCAATGATGGTGCCTTCTATTTCCTTGGTATTGACATGATTCTTGGATAGCAGTTCCGTGATCAGCACACCGTATTCGTCCGAAGTACGCTGTGTCTTTGCCATCAGGCGAAATGTCGTGACAAGATTCTTTTTGTCATATACACCAAACGTAATATTGGTATTTCCAACGTCAACTACTAAAATCATATTATTTTTTATACCTCCCTGCGTGCCCCGGCACGCATATCAATCAGTAGTTTGAAAGTGACCTTCTTTCAAACTCCATCTCCCATCAGTGCATCTATGGACTCGTGAAGCGCGAATACCCTGTAATAAAGACTCAGCGATTCCAAAAGCTCCTGCCGCTGCATTCTGATCTCCCTGACCAGAAGCCCACTGCTGATCTCATCGTATAAAATATCCTCCTCGTAAGCATCCGTCTCGAGGCTCACGCTTCCGTCCTCTTCAAATACAATCGTGAACACGCCGCCGACTTCCTCTGTGAACAACACACATATAATATGCAGTTCTTCTTTGATGGATTCAGGAATTTTACTAAACATTTCATTAAAATAATATTTCTGCTCATACGCATTTGCCCCGCACAGGACAATGCGTTTGCTGTTTTCTTCCATAATCCTCCTCCATACTGCCATCAGACAATGATTCTTCCCAAAAACTTTTCAACAAGGCTTCGTCAGCGTACAACATACTTATCACACATACCCGTAAATGCCGCGGACCGATACCTCTCCCGCATAGACCAGTACTGTCTCCTTGTCGCTTTTGCGCTCAACGATCAGCTCTCCTTTTTCATTGATTCCTCTGGCAATGCCATCATACTCTCCCTTTGGATCCAGGACGCGCACTTCCCTGTTCCGATTGACCAGATAGCTATTGTACTTGTCCACCAGACCAGAAAAATCCCAGCTCTTTTCAAAGACAGCATAGTTTTCCTCAAAATAATGCAGCACACGCGCCACCAGTTTTGCACGCTTTATCATTTCTCCGCCCTCGATATAGAGCGATGTCGCTTTATCCTGTATCTCCTTTGCCATCTGCTGCTGATTCACATTGATACCAGCACCAATCACGACATAATGAATGCCATCGAGCTCCGCACTCATCTCCGTCAGGATTCCACACACTTTTCTGTTATTGATCACAATGTCATTGGGCCATTTGATATTGCATGTCTGTGGTATCAGCTCCTGAACTGCCTCCAGAACCGAGATTGCCATGACGAGTGTCAGTACCGACGCCTTATCCGGTCTGCACTGTGGTCTGAGCATCAGTGACATGTAGATATCCTTTCCAGATGGAGATACCCATCCCCTGCCGCGCCTGCCGCGCCCTGCGGTCTGCATGTCTGCGACAACGACTGCACCTGCTGCTTCCCCTTTTTCCGCAAGGTCTTTGGCATCCAGATTGGTAGAACCTGTCTCTTTGCAAAACACCAGCTTTCTGCCAATCCATGCGGTATCCATATAGCTCTCGATCTCTATCTTCGTAAACACATCCGCGCCGTCTTTTTCCACAAGTTTATAACCCTTGTTGTTCTGCGCTTCGATCACATATCCGTCTTTTTCAAGCTGTTTGATCGCTTTCCATATCGCTGTGCGCGATACGCCGTAATACTCGCAAAGCTCCTGTCCACTCACGTAGCCGCCCGTATCGCGGAGTTTTTTCAATATTTCCTCATTTTTCATAACGATACCCCCCCTGCGTGCTCCGGCACGCATACCAATCAATAGTTTGAAAGTGACCTTCTTTCAAACTGATACCCCCCTGCGTGCTCCGGCACGCATACCAATCAACAGTTTGAAAATGACCTTCCTTCAAACTTATGCCCCGAGAGTCGCTGCGATCACAGCTTTAATCGTATGCATGCGATTCTCAGCCTCATCAAATACAAGTGACTGAGGCGACTCAAATACCTCGTCTGTCACCTCAAGTTCTGTGAAGCCATACTTCTCACCCTGCTCTTTGCCGATCTTCGTCTTCAGGTCATGGAATGCCGGCAGACAGTGAAGGAATACCGACTGCTCACCTGCATTGTCCATCACTTTCTTTGTCACCTTATATGGAGAAAGCTTTTTGATGCGCTCCTCCCACACACCATCAGGCTCTCCCATGGATACCCACACATCTGTGTAGATCACATCGGCACCCTTTGTCCCTGCATCCACGTCCTCAGTCAGTGTGATCGTTGCCCCTGAAGCCTTTGCGTACTCATTGCACTGTGCCACAAGCGTATCATTCGGAAAATATTCCTTTGCGGTGCACGCCGTAAAATGCATGCCGAGCTTCGCGCATACGATCATCAGGGAATTGCCCATGTTATAGCGGGCATCGCCCATATACGTAAGCTTAATGCCTTCGAGATGTCCAAAGTGCTCCCTGATCGTGAGCATATCCGCAAGCATCTGTGTCGGGTGGTATTCATTGGTAAGACCATTCCACACAGGAACACCTGCATACTTTGCAAGCTCCTCCACGATTGACTGCTCAAAACCGCGGTACTCGATCCCCTCATACATTCTGCCAAGCACGCGCGCCGTGTCCGCGATCGATTCCTTCTTGCCAATCTGCGAGCCCGACGGATCCAGATAGGTGGTTCCCATACCAAGATCATGTGCTGCCGTCTCAAAAGAACAGCGCGTGCGTGTGCTCGTCTTTTCAAAAATCAGGGCAATGTTCTTTCCGCGAAGCGTGTCGTGCAGGATTCCCTTCTTTTTCTTGTCCTTATACTCAGCCGCTAAGTCAATCAGATAAATAATCTCCTCCGGCGTAAAATCCTTTAATGTCAAAAAACTGCGTCCTTTTAAATCCATTTTATTTAACCTCCTCTAGTGAATCCATTAATTATTTATTCTACTACATTTATCCAAAAGGGGCAAGAAAAAGCGCAGTTCTTTTATGAACCACGCTTTACTTTATTTTGATATATAATCACTTACCAGAATACATGATTTCCAATCACAAGTCCGTCCCTGCCGTTGTTTCTGCGGAAATGAAGTGCATCTCCGACGTTGCAGACTCCGTTAATCGCTTCCTGGGCTGCCTGTATACAAGAAGCCCTTGTGGTCTTATTTAAGATCAGTGACTCCATACGTCCCCCTGACGCAGGTGTAAATTGTCCCGAAGCATAGATAACATCTGTAATGTTATTGGGATAGCCGCCGCTTCTCACCCTATTCATCACGACAGCGCCAACTGCCACCTGACCTTCATACGGCTCACCGCCTGCTTCACACTGTATCAATGCTGCAAGGATCTCAAGCTCTGATGCTGTTGCAAGCACTGCTTCTTTCTGCTGCACTTTCCTTGCCGCTGCATCAGCTGCGGCTTTTGCACGCTCGGCCTCCTGTCTTGCCTTGATCGTCTCCATGGATTCTGCTGTGTCAATGCCAAATTCAACCCTGACATATTCAGCTGCCACAAATCCAGTCTCGCCCTCATAGCTGACTTTCACCCAGTCGCCTTCCTCAGAGATTGCCTCTACCGCCTGACCGTCAGCCAGAAGACCGACAATGCCGGCGTCCAGACTAGGCTCTTTCCTGATTCTGAGTGTCTCTGTCTCAGAGTATGCTGTAAGAACACCCACATCCTTTGCAATCTCCTCTGCCTCTTTTCCAAAATAAAGATATTGATTCTTAATCCATCCGGTAACATCTCCGGACTTGATTTTTGTCCATTCGTCATTTTTCTCCAGAACGTCCCCGCCGCAGTCCTTGTATAGCACACCGACTTTCTCGGAATACTGATCTGCTTCCAGTCTGATATTGACATACTCATTCACTTTTGCCATTACAAGTGTTGACTCTGGCTGTAACTGGGGCTGCAGTACCATCAAGCTCTTTGTAAACGCTGTCAGCGCCTCGCTCTTTGTTGATACATTTGTCCTTGAATTATTTGTATTAGCTGCCTTTGGTGCATCTGCATCCGGAATACCCGCATTGATTACCTTTGAGTCTAAGATATCTGCCGCGCCAGCCGTTACTGCCAGCGTATTCCTGTTGTCTGCTGAATTCATCTTGTCTGATGTGGCTTCCTGTTTTTTGTCTGTAACATCCATCATCCGCACCTGCAGGTCTGCTGCCTGTGTGTTGAATGGAATAGACGCAAACGCGGTCATAACTGCTGTAATGTACAACAGATATTTCCACTTTTTACAATTTGTCTTCATAATCTGCTCCATTTCCTGTTATAAATATGTTATCTGTCTGTAAATCTTGTTTTACATTTTATCGACAAATATTACATATTTGTTAACACCTATTACGATTTTATATAATAACAAAGAGTTCGCGACTTGTCAAGTCTCGAACCCTTGTTTTTACAAATTTTATATTTTTTTCCACATGTCCCTCACAAGTTCCTGGATTTCTCCACACATGCATCAATCGCATCAATAACCGCCGCGCGCATTCCTTTCTCCTCAAGCACCCTGACTGCCTCAATTGTCGTTCCCGCCGGCGAACACACCATATCCTTAAGCTCACCTGGGTGCATACCAGTCTCAAGCACCATCTTAGCGCTGCCCAGCACAGACTGTGCCGCAAACTCATACGCCTGTTTTCTCGGCATTCCTGCCCTGACTGCCGCATCCGCCATCGCCTCGATCAATATAAATACATATGCCGGAGCGCTTCCTGCCACACCGATAAATGCCTCCATCAGTCGTTCGGGGAGAATGCTGGCCTTGCCAAAACTGTTCATGATCTTGAGCGCAAGCTCTTGATCGTCAGCGTAAACACCCCTGTCAGAAAATGTTTCCTTCAGGCAGATGCAGGTGCAGCCTTCTCTCACCATGGCAGGCGTATTGGGCATACAGCGTATGATTCTGAGTGTCTTGCCAAATTCCTGTTCCATCCAGTCGATTGATTTGCCTGCTACGATGGATATCACAAGCATGCCCTCTCCATCTATGAGGTCTTTTATCTCTGCAATCACTTCCGGCAAAAATATCGGCTTCACAGCAAGAATCAACACATCTGCCTGTCTTGCAGTCTCCCTGTTGTCCGTTCCCGTAGCTATACCATATTTTTCACTGACCCTGTCTGCCGTCTCCTGCGTTTTTGCAGAGCCTATGATTTCCTCTGTGCGGAACGCATCCGTCCCAAGCATTCCTCCAATCATGGCAGTCGCCATATTTCCAAGTCCTATAAAACCTATTTTCATAATCCTGTGCCCTTTTCCTCTCCAAATGTTTTATATAAAATTATCTGATTTCTTCTTGATATTTTTTAATGACTGTCACCACTTTTTCTGCGCTGCCGTGACGCCTCGTACATCAGTATTGTCGCCGCTGCTGCCGCGTTGAGCGACTCGACCTGTCCAGCCATCGGAATCTTGATGCACCGGGACGCCCGCTCCGTTGTCTCACGCTGGAGCCCGTTTCCCTCATTTCCTATCAGAAATGCAGTTGGTTTCGTGTAATCCAGTTCATCGTAATCCACACTGTCATCAAGATGCGCCGCATAGACCAGCACGCCTTTCTCCCTCAGCAAATCGATTGCCTCTCCCATATTTTCCACAATAATAAACGGAATCCTGTATATCGATCCCATCGTTGCGCGAATCACCTTGGGATTAAAAATATCCACCGTCTGCCTTGTCATGACCACTCCGTCGGCGCCAGCCCCTTCGCCGGCGCGAAGAATCGTTCCAAGGTTTCCTGGATCCTGCAGATCTTCCAGAAGCACGAGAAACGGCGCCTTCTGCGAATCCGCTATCCACTTGTCAACACTGTCTGTCAGCTCATAGTGCGGCATGGATAGTACGCAGAGCACCCCCTGCGGTGTCTGTGTATCAGAGACCTTTCGAAATACCTCATCTGTAAGCACTTCATACTGATATTTTTTTAATCGTTCCTTCGATTCTGAGTCATTCGCATGCATACTCTTATGTAAAAAAGATTCCGACACGTACACTTCTTTGATCCATTGCGCAGGTGCCTCGCGAAACATGCGGATACCTTCAACGACAAAAAGCTGCTCTTCCCTGCGCATTTTTGCCTTTTGTACCAGTGCCGTGAGTCTTTTCACTTTACTGTTTGCTGTACTTGATATCATATCTGCCCTACCGTTTCCTATCCAAAGCCGCTTTTGCAAAGTTATGTTTGTTCTGCTCTAACAATCGCTCTGCAACCTCATTGCCAGCCATCACCATCAGATGGTCTGTCTCCCTGATAATATAATCCGCCGAGGGCATCACACTCATTTCCTCCTCATGTTTTTTCTTAATGCCAAGTATGGAAATCTTGTATTTTGCGGCAATGTCGGACTCCCTGATGCTCTTTCCAACCCACTCTTTGACAGGCGGCATCTCATAGATTCCAAAAGCCCCTGGCAGGTCTATGTAATCAAAAATATTGTCAAGGCTGTACCGCTCTGCCCATTTTTCCGCAATATCCTTTTCCGGGTATATGACCTCATCCGCCCCGTTTCTCAGCAAAAATTTTGCCTGAATATCCCTGGTCGCCTTGCTGATCACCCGCTTTGCTCCAAGCTCCTTCACAAGACTTGTGATCTCCAGACTGCTCTGGAAATTTGTACCGATACACACGAACACGACATCAAAGTTTCTGACTCCAATGCTTTTTAGAACCTCCTCGCTCGTACAGTCACCGATTCTGGTACTCGTCGCATAGGGAACCATGTCCTCTAACTTTTCCTCATTCTCGTCCACGATCATGACGTCATGTCCATGCTCCAGAAAATTTGCAGCAAGATGATGCCCAAAACGTCCCATGCCTATTATCAATATTGATTTCATAATCATTCTCCTATCCTACAATTATCTTTTCCTGAGGCTGCCGAACCGATGCCGATGTCTTCTTCTGCGCAAAAATCAGCGCAAAGGAAAGGCTTCCCAGCCGCCCACAGTACATCAGTACTATAATAATAACACGTGATATTATGTTTAGCTCCCTTGTGATACCCACTGTCATTCCAGCGGTTCCAATTGCCGAAAGCACTTCAAACAACACGTCCTCAAACTTCAATAACGGCTGTAATGTCATAATAGTAATCGTCGCTATGATTGTCAGTGTCGCATTAATGACAACAACCGCGTTTGCCTTCTTCACCACCTCGTCAGTCAGCCGCCTTCCAAAAAGATTGATATCCTCCTTATTCAGCACCATCGCCACTGCGTAGAACAAAAGTACAACCATCGTTGTCGTCTTGGCGCCGCCGGCTGTAGAACCTGGACTTCCTCCAATAAACATCAGAACCATTGTTATAATTTTGCCGGAATTAGACAGTGCTGCTGTATCGACAGAGTTAAATCCCGCTGTCCTTGGTGTAACGGAGGAAAACAGCGCTCCCAGAAATTTCTCGAGAGGACTCATACCTGCAAATGCTGCCTGATTCTCTGTAATCAGAAACAGGATCGTCCCTGCCGCAGTCAAAACCAGTGTCGTCGTGATCACAATCTTGCTGTGCAGCAGATATTTTCGAAAATGCCACTTGTTCCGCATCACATCATCCCACACGATAAAACCAATGCCTCCCACAAGAATCAGCGTCACAACAACAAGATTGACAACGATATCCCCCTCAAACGCAGCAAGCGAGGAATACGCCTCATTCACGCCCATCAGGTCAAACCCGCCGTTGCAAAAAGCAGAGACTGCATGAAATATCGAGAAATAAATCCCCCTCACAGCACCGAACCGCGGAATAAAACGGAATGCAAGCACTACTGCCCCCAATCCCTCAATGCAGAGTGCGCCCTGTACAATCTTTTTGACAAGGCGGACAACCCCTGCAATTTCAAGGGTGTTGACGCTCTCCTGCAGCTGTTCCCGCTCCTGCAGCCCGATGCGCTTCTTGAGCAGCACCGATATATATGCGCCGATTGTCATGAATCCCAAACCGCCAACCTGTATCATGCACAATATGACGATCTGACCAAAGGTTGTCCAGTTTTGATATGTATCCGCAACGATGAGCCCTGTGACACAGGTCGCTGATGTGGCTGTAAATAGCGAATTTAACAGGTTTCCATGCCCTGATTTATTCGCTATGGGCAGTGTGAGCAGCAATGCCCCTGCCAGAATAATCAGCGCAAAGCCAGATGCAATCAGTCTCGTTGTTGATTTTTTCGCCTTTGGCTTCTTATTATTAAATTTTAATTCCATGATATTTTTTATCCTTCTTATTCAATTTGTAAATCATAAAAACCAAATTTAATTATATCACTTTTAATATAGAAAACAATCCATAAATTGTGAATATATTTACCTTACGCACCCCGCCGGTTACTGTTCACTCCCCCATTTAAGTAGTGGGAATCAAGCGCCAAAATGCTTG
>CAMWLV010000072.1 GCA_947175175.1 uncultured Lachnospiraceae bacterium | reverse complement strand
GTCGATCAAAGTGGTCTGAAATGGATTGTTATTCATTTTTGTTAAATGATTAACAATTTTTTCACAGATTAATTCTACAGCATCTTCCTTCAAAAGTAAATCCTTTGTTTCATCAACAAGGATATATCCTTCTGTGGTACTCCTCACAATAGAAACCGTCTTTTCAGTACTGTACAGATTGTCATTGAGCCATGCCGCCTCTTCCAGCTTTGCAGCCATAATAGTAGTATCACAGTAATATGTGGGATACACTGTCTCTTCCTGAAAAACATATATACGAGGAGGGCTCCAATTCAGCCAGTAATTCAAACAATCTCCCAGCCATTGAAAAGGTCTGGATTTACACTGCACCATGCATTCAGCAACGGCAGGCTGGTAAGATATCGTAACACCATACTCGTCAAGCGGCATCTCATGGATTTTGCCGTCAAGCGTGCGCACTGTCATCCTGTCACTGTGTAAATCATAAGAATCGTCCAGAACTTCTGTGACATTTTTGACCGTCATACCTGTACAATAGATCCCATTAATCGTCACAAACATTGGGAAGACATGTTGATAATATTGATCTAATGCGATGACAGCACCAATGCCAAGTACTGCCATCACACAAACGATTCTGATGAAACCAAGCAAAAATTTTCTCATACAACCTTATATTATTCTATATTACTGACGCTGTTTCAAATCCTCCGCGTCAAAAGCCTCACTGATTGCTGCTCCTGCCGGAACCATAGGAAATACCTTGTCGTCCTCCTCAATGACGCACTCGATCACAACAGGCTTCTGAAGCGAGATCGCCTTCTCAAGAGCTGGTCCTACTTCTTCACGCTTTGTGACACGGATCGCCTCACAGCCAAGTCCCTCAGAAACTTTTACAAAGTCGACCTTATCGGTCAATACAGTCTGTGAATATCTCTTATCATAGAACAGCGTCTGCCACTGTCTTACCATTCCAAGCACATGATTGTTGATGACAATCTGTATAATCGGAATATTGTAGCGGCTTGCAGTTGCCAGCTCATTCATATTCATACGAAAACAGCCATCTCCGCCAATATTGACACAGATTTTGTCAGGCATGCCTACCTTGGCACCAATACAGGCACCAAGTCCGTATCCCATCGTGCCAAGTCCTCCAGAAGAGAGGAATGTGCGGGGTTCTGTATACTGATAATACTGCGCCGCCCACATCTGGTGCTGACCGACATCAGTCGAAACAATCGCTTTTCCCTCCGTCACCCTGTCGAGCTCTTCGATAATGTATGGACAAGTCAGCTTGTCGGATTCATACCTCAGCGGATACTTTGTCTTAAACTCTTTTATTTGTGCAATCCACTCGTCATGATTCTGCTGGTCAAGCTTACTGTTGAGTTCCTTCAAAATTGTCTTCAAATCACCGATAATCGAGGCATCTGTCTTGATATTTTTATTAATCTCTGCAGCGTCAATATCAATATGCAAAATCTTTGCGTTCTCTGCAAATTTCTTAGGATTCCCGACAACACGGTCAGAGAATCTCGCTCCTAGTGCAATCAATAAATCACACTGACTGACTCCGTAATTAGACGTCTTGGTACCATGCATGCCGATCATACCTGTATAGAGCGCACTCTTTCCGTCAAAAGCGCCCTTTGCCATAAGCGTATCGCACACCGGTGCCTGTATCTTGTCTGCAAATTCCTTGACTTCCCTTGAAGCGTTTGAAATAATCGCGCCGCCGCCCAGATAAATATACGGTTTCTTAGCGTTTCTGATCATTTCAAGTGCCGTGTCAATATCTTTTTCCGTGTATGAGTTGGTGATAACTGGAGGCTCCGGCTTCACAGGAACAAATTCACACTTGTTTGCTGTAGCATCCTTCGTGATGTCAACCAATACCGGTCCTGGTCTGCCTGACTTTGCAATCTTAAACGCTTTTCTGATCGTGTCAGCAAGCTTTGTTACATCTTTCACAATATATCCATGTTTTGTGATCGGCATGGTCACGCCCGCAATGTCAACCTCCTGAAAAGAGTCCTTTCCAAGCAGAGGCAGTGTAACATTTGCCGTGATCGCAACCATCGGTACGGAATCCATGTATGCTGTCGCGATACCGGTAACCAGATTGGTCGCCCCCGGACCGCTTGTCGCAAGGCAGACACCGACTTTGCCTGTCGCGCGTGCATAACCGTCCGCAGCATGCGATGCACCCTGTTCATGAGATGTCAGGATATGCTTAATCTCATCACTGTGCTTGTATAATTCATCATAAATATTTAATATAGAGCCTCCCGGATAACCGAAAACTGTGTCGACACCCTGCTCTTTCAGACATTCAATAACAATTTGTGAACCTGTCAACTGCATCTTATAAATCTCCTTTGGTCATAGAATTTCTAGGTATCTCCAGGATTGCTCCCCTGTTGCCGCTCGTAACAAGCTCGCGGTATCTTGCAAGATAACCTGTCGTAATCTTTGGCTCTCTTGGCTGCCAGTTCGCGCGCCTCTTTGCCAGCTCTTCATCCGATACCTTGACATTTAAACTGCACTCTGTAATATTGATGGAGATAATATCCCCTTCCTCGACAAGTGCAATCGGTCCGCCGACAGCCGCCTCAGGTGACACATGACCAATCGACGCACCGCGCGATGCACCGGAGAAACGTCCATCTGTGATCAACGCAACTGTAGAGCCAAGCCCCATTCCGGCGATTGCAGATGTGGGATTGAGCATCTCGCGCATACCTGGTCCTCCCTTTGGACCTTCATAGCGGATTACCACGACATCTCCGGCAACGATCTTGCCGCCTTTGATTGCCTCGATCGCATCTTCCTCACACTCAAATACGCGTGCCGGTCCTTCATGGACAAGCATTTCAGGCGCTACTGCAGAGCGCTTAACAACACTTCCATCTGGGGCGAGATTTCCTTTTAATACAGCAAGTCCGCCGGTTTTGCTGTAGGGGTTGTCAAGCGGTCTGATCACCTCAGGATTTTTATTCGGAACACCTTTTATATTTTCGCCGATCGTCTTTCCTGTTACTGTCATGCAGTCCTCATTCAGCAGTCCAAGCTCTGACAGCTCATTCATCACTGCGTACACACCGCCCGCCTCGTTGAGGTCTTCCATGTAGGTAGGACCCGCTGGTGCAAGGTGGCAGAGGTTCGGCGTTTTTGCGCTGATCTCATTTGCATAAGAAATGTCAAAATCAAATCCAATTTCATGTGCAATTGCAGGCAGATGAAGCATGGAATTGGTAGAACAGCCAAGTGCCATATCCACAGTGAGCGCATTGATGATCGCTTCCTTTGTCATGATATCGCGTGGGCAGATATTTTTCTTAAGCATTTCCATTACTGCCATACCTGCATGCTTTGCAAGCTTGATCCTCTCTGAATACACAGCTGGAATCGTGCCATTTCCCTGTAAGCCCATACCAAGCGCCTCTGTCAGGCAGTTCATAGAGTTTGCTGTGTACATACCAGAGCAGGAACCGCAAGTCGGGCATGCCTTATTCTCAAACTCGCATACATCCTCCTCGCTCATTGTACCTGCTGCATAGGAACCAACCGCCTCAAACATAGACGAAAGACTGCGCTTCTGCCCCTTCACATGACCTGCAAGCATCGGACCTCCTGACACAAATACAGTCGGCACATTGATGCGGGCAGCCGCCATTAAAAGTCCAGGAACATTCTTGTCACAGTTTGGCACCATGACCAGCGCATCAAACTGGTGTGCCAGAGCCATACATTCGGTGGAATCGGCGATCAAATCCCTTGTGACAAGAGAATACTTCATGCCGATATGTCCCATTGCAATACCATCACAGACTGCAATCGCAGGAAATACCACGGGCACGCCGCCTGCCTCTGCAACGCCAAGCTTCACAGCATTGACAATCTTATCAAGATTCATATGACCGGGAACAATCTCATTGTAGGAGCTGACAATTCCGACCATAGGCTTCTGCATCTCTTCCTCTGTAAATCCCAATGCATTGAACAGGCTTCTGTGCGGCGCCTGCTGCATTCCTTTCTTCACATTATCGCTTCTCATTGTTATCTATCCTCCAATTTATTCACATTAATAATAGTTTGAAAGCGGACTTCCTTCATATTTTATACCCTGTCCGCAATCAGATCGCCCATCATGGCAGTATTGACCTGCGTAACACTTGCGCGCTTACTCTCCTCCTGCGGCATAATGTCAATCGTGCGGAATCCATCCTCAAGAACCTTTTTGACAGCAGCCTCTATTGCATCTGCCTCCTTGTCAAGGTCAAAGGAATAACGGAGCATCATGGCAGCACTCAGAATCGTTGCGATTGGGTTTGCAATGCCTTTTCCGGCAATATCCGGCGCTGATCCGCCGCTTGGCTCATAAAGTCCGAATCTCGTATCGTTCAAACTTGCTGACGAGAGCATACCGATGGAACCTGTAACCATGCTCGCCTCATCGGAAAGAATATCTCCAAACATATTTTCAGTCAAAATCACATCAAACTGCTTCGGGTCTTTTACAAGCTGCATTGCACAATTATCAACAAGCATATGCTCCAAAGTGACCTCCGGATAATCCAGTGCAACCTCCTCAACCACTTTTCTCCAAAGTCTGGAGGAGTCCAGCACATTTGCCTTGTCAACGCTCGTCACCTTTTTTCTGCGCTTCATCGCGATATCAAAGCCTTTCACCGCAATGCGCCTGATCTCTTTTTCTGTATATGTAAGTGTGTCAATCGCTGTGACAACACCTTCTACTTTCTTGGTACTGCGCTCGCCAAAGTAAAGTCCCCCTGTAAGCTCGCGCATGATCATCATATCAAATCCACTGCCTATGATGTCATCTCTCAGCGGACATGCTTCTTTTAATTCCTTATATAAATACGCCGGTCTTAAATTTGCAAACAGATTTAATTCTTTTCTCAACTTTAAGAGTCCTGCCTCTGGTCTTAAGTGTGGCGGCAGCTTGTACCACGGCGAGGTGGAAGTATTTCCGCCGATCGAACCCATCAGCACTGCATCCGCAGCCTTTGCTGTGGCAATCGCCTCATCTGTAAGCGGTTCTCCACAAGCGTCAATGGACGCACCTCCCATTAATATATCCTTATAAGAAATGCTATGGCTATATTTTTCTGCAATCTTATCAAGTACCTTTTTCGCCTCCGCAACGATTTCCGGTCCAATTCCATCACCAGGTATACACACAATATTCAAATTCATTATCACAATCTCCTTTTCTCTGACTGAAATATCAGCCAGTGAATAAATATACACATATTCAATAATATTACATTCGACAGAAAATTTCAACAGTATACATAAAAAAAGATAGGATTGCTATTTTTTCCTGATTCTAATATAATCAATGTAATAATGTAAAGCGACAGGTTTTCCCTGCTCGTTTTATCAATGATCAACAAAGAAAATGAGGCCTATATTTTTATGAAGAAAATAAAAAATATGAAAAAAAAGCGAAAACACTATTATAGTTCCCTGGTCGGAATGCTGATCCTCATCACATGTCTGTTATTTAGCGGAAAGACCTATGCTGATTCTGACACATCAGAAGAAGCTGTCTCCCTTTCAATGAATCAATCTGGCAGTGATGATCCAGACCGCAAAGAGCCTGAAACTGCAGAACCTGAAGCCGTAGAATCCGAAGTCAGAGAAACCGAATCCTCCGAGCTTGTAGACGAATACGATATCACTCTGATGGCTGTCGGTGATAACTTGCTCCACATGGGAATCGTAAACACCGGAAAACAATCCGGAGGAACCAGAAATTACGATTTTCTGTTTGATGGAATCAGGGACTTTTTAGAAAAAGCCGATATCAAAATCATCAATCAGGAAACGATATTTGGCGGCAATCAACTGGGTTTTCATGGTTATCCCAAGTTCAATTCCCCCTCAGAAGTAAGCGATGCCATCGCAAAAGCCGGTTTTAATGTCGTTCTGCAGGCGACAAACCACACTGCGGACCAGGGACTAAGCGGGATACAAAATTGTCTCGAACTGTGGAAGACACACCCCGAAGTACTTGTCGCCGGACTGCATGAGCCGTTTACAGACCAGACGCAAAGCCGTATTTCTTTATTGGAGATCAATGGTTGTACATTTGCATTTCTCAACTACACATATGGTCCCAACAGTGCCAGCATATCCGCTTCCATAGCCGACCGCCTGGATATCCTCTGCGCTGTCAATGAGACAAGCCGCATGATTGATTTCACTACCATAAACCCACAGGTGCTCACAGATATCGCTGCCGCAGACACGCTGGCGGATATTGTCATTGTATGCCCGCACTGGGGAACAGAATACGCGACGGTTCCTTCCACCTATCAGGAAAAATTCGCCATGCAGATGACAGAAGCCGGCGCAGATCTCATTATTGGCACACATCCGCATGTCGTACAGCCGATCACATGGGTTGAGGCGGACAACGGCAATCGTTCCCTCTGCTACTATTCCCTTGGCAATTATGTCTCCACACAGCAAAACGCGAAAAGCATGTTGGAAGGACTTGCGTGGGTAACATTTCACGTGACAGGGAACAGCATCTCCATCTCAGAGGAGACTACTGGGGTGATTCCGCTGGTATGCCACTATTCAAGCGGTCCTGTCCGCTTCAAAAATATATATCTTCTCGAGAACTACACAGAAACGCTTGCCCAGTCACACGGTATCATCTATTATGGAGGTGTCGCTTTTCATCTAAACAGCCTCCAGAAATGGAGCGACGAAATCCTTGGCAGCTGGGTGCTCTCCGCTGAAAAAATCAATCAACAATACTACGCACACCCAGAATAATACCATCGTAATCATAGTTACTAATGATGACACCTTTTCTGGAATTGGCGGCATGAATGATCTGACCATTACCGATATAGAGTCCCACATGCGTACAAGTTGAGCCGTTCGAGCTATAGCAGATGACATCTCCCGGCTGAATCTGCGACATATCAATCCCTCTTCCCGCTGAGGTATACTGTCCCTGCGGTGTTCTGCTCAGGCTGTACCCAAATTCCTTGTATACATAACAGGTGAATCCAGAACAGTCTGTCCCTGCCGCAAGACTCTGACCGCCATGCACATATCTGTTACCCAGATATTGCATGGCATAGTCAACAACGGCAGATCTAAGCTCTGAAACATTGGCATAATTGGTCTGTGGTGGTGGTACCGATACGACCATTCGCTCTGGTGCAGCCTCCTCTGATGCCTGTGTTCTCGCCTGCAGCTCCTGCAAGGCAGCCATCTCCGCTCGCTCCTCTTCGATGGATTTCGCATAGATAAACTCTTCTGCGATCGTCACATACTCTGACGCCACATATCCTGTATGCTCTGCTGCATAGTCCACCTTTGACCACTCATCGCCCCACTCGATCAGTTTCACACGCTCTCCATTGTCTATGTAACCTATCCTGCCCGATGAAATATCCGGTGCTTCACGGACATTCAGCCGGTCTGCCTGAACTACAGCGTAGCGCGTTACATAGTCATCGATCGCAGAGACCGCAGCATCACCATAGATAAAATATTCTGCCTTAATATACCCTTCTACATTTCCAGATACCACCTGAAACCATTCATTATTTTCACCCGCCGTCGAGAGAATCTGCGCCACAGAGCCATCATACATCTTTCCGACTATTTCACCATCTGTATTTGGTGCATTTCTGACATTCACGTAATTGTTTACCTTTGCAATTGCCAGATTTGCATATTCATTTTCTTCCGCATTTTCATCTGCTGCTTCTTGTGCATCTATTGAAAAATCTTCATCCAGTATACCAGCCGCCCCCGCAGTTGTTCCCAGGACAACCTGCAGCAACTCGGTATCCAGTATGTCCGCTGCACCTGCAGTTGACCTAAAAACTGCCGCATTCTGCTCCATCTGGTCTGACTGTGTCTTTGCGGTTTCTATGATCTCTCCTGTCTCCTGTATATCAGAACCATTGATTTGGATCAGAATCATGATGCCTGCCGCAATTACAACCATACTGACCAGTGCTATCCGATTATAATTTCTATCATTTGTACTTTTCGTCATCTTTATGCCTTCTTCAAACCATTAATCCTATCCCCAACAACATTCACAAACAGTCCAATACCGATTCCCGTCACAAGACCACCCAGCACATCTGTCGGATAATGAATCCCGACATACAGTCTGGAAAGCGCAATGAGCGATGCCAGAACGATAAAGAATACTGCATATTTCTTTGGTATCTGTCTGCATATCGAGACCGCGGAAGCAAAACTGGCGCCAGTATGTCCTGATGGAAAGGAGGCATCATAGGCAGGAGGAACAATGCACTGAAGTCCTTCCACCAGCTCATACGGTCTGATTCTTCCAACCAGGTTTTTCAGTATCAGATTATTGACGATCAGCGATGCAGCAAGGGCACACGCAGAATAAATACCTGCTTTTCTGGTCTGTCTAAAGCACAACAGCACAATCGTCAGCAAAATCCAGAAAATCCCCGCATCACCCAGATGGGTAATTCCTTTGAAGAAGACATCACACACCGTATTTCGCACATGTTCCTGAATAAAAAGCAAAATCTGTCCATCTACATATAACATGACAAAATCCCTCCTTTCCAATCCCTTCAAAAAAATCCCCCGAAAAACTCAGGAGACTTTTGATACGGTTCTTATTCGCTGTCTGGCTTCTCGACTTGTTCAATTGCTGCTTTCTTCATCGGGATACGGCAATTTTTGTTATTGCCAAACTCGACAATGACATCCTCGTCAGTGACATCGATCACCATTCCATAAAATCCACTTGTAGTTAAAATACTATCGCCAACCTCTACCGAATTGACAAGTGCAGCTTTCTTCTTCTGTTCCTTTCTCTGAGGACGAATCATCAGAAAATACATAATACCAAACCAACAGACCAACATCAAAACAATTGATATCATATTTGCTGCACCTTGTCCTGCCGCCGCTGCGTCTGTTTCTGCCAACAATAAATTCATATTTAATTATTCCTCCTAACGAATTTGAAATAACAAGCTAGAAATGATTGTTATATTAAACACATAGTATATATCATACACAATATTTACCAATACTTCAAGTAAAATATTTATAAAAAGTGTTCCAATTTCCGTTTCTTGTAAGCTGCAAATTCGCCTGCATCAAGTGCATCCCTGATTTCCGTCATCATCGTATTATAGAAATAGAGATTGTGGAGAACACATAGCCGCAATCCAAGCATCTCCTTAGCTTTCAGAAGATGTCGGATATAAGCTCTCGAGTATCTCCTGCAGGCCGGACAATTGCACCCTTCCTCAATCGGTCTGTCATCCAGCTCATATTGGGCATTAAAGAGATTGATCCTGCCATGATTGGTATAGAGGTGTCCGTGCCGTCCGTTTCTGGTTGGATATACACAGTCAAAAAAGTCAATGCCGCGCTCCACTCCTTCCAAAATATTTGCCGGCGTACCGACTCCCATCAGATAGGTCGGCTTGTCCTTCGGCAGATACGGAACCGTCTCGTCCAAAATGTGATACATTTCCTCGTGTGTCTCTCCCACTGCCAGCCCGCCGATGGCATAACCATCCAGATCCATCTCAGCAATCCGCTTTGCGTGTTCAATACGAATATCCGCATATATAGCACCTTGATTAATACCAAACAGCATCTGGTTCTTATTGATGGTATCCTCAAGGGAATTAAGCCGTTTCATCTCGTTTTTGCACCGCTCCAGCCAGCGTGTCGTGCGCTCCACCGAATTTGCAACATACTGCCTGTCCGCCTTGCTGGGCGCACACTCGTCAAATGCCATGGCGATCGTGGAGGCAAGATTGGACTGTATCTGCATACTCTCCTCCGGTCCCATGAAAATCTTTCTGCCATCAATATGGGAGTTAAAATACACTCCCTCCTCCTTGATCTTACGAAGTCCCGCCAGGGAAAAGACCTGAAATCCGCCGGAATCTGTCAGAATCGGCTTGTTCCAGGACATAAACTTATGGAGTCCGCCTAATTTCTTAATCGTCTCATCGCCTGTCCTGACATGAAGATGATAGGTGTTTGAGAGCTCCACCTGTGTGCCGATCTCTTCCAGGTCAGCTGTAGACACGGCTCCCTTTATCGCCGCAACAGTGCCGACATTCATAAATACCGGCGTCTGAATCGTGCCATGGACGGTAGTAACCTCCGCACGCTTGGCACGCCCTTCCTGCTTTAATAACTTATACATTTCTATTCCCTTTCATACATAATAACGCTCCGGCGCGCTGAGCAGACTTGCCGGAGACGATATTTTTCTGTTTTTATTCAGCTCTTTTATTCTAATTCTTCAATAAATTCCTCGAGTGTGATATCTCGTTCCATAATCTGTGCAGCTGCTTCCTTTCCAACGTACCGAAAATGCCAGGGCTCGTACTGAATACCTGTAATATACTCTTTCCCCTCTGGATATCTGAGGATAAATCCATACTCGTCACAGTGCTCCTTGAGCCACTTGCCTGCTCTCGTCTCGCCAAAACCAATCTCGAGCCCTGAATAAGTTGAACTTACAATATCCAACGCCAGTCCAATCTGGTGTTCACTCGCACCAGGAACAGTCACTGTCATGGACGCAAGCTTGTACGCCTCCATGTAGGAGTGCCCCTCTTCCATATAATAGTCAATCTTGCGGTCAAACAAGACCGTCTGTCTGTTGTAATCCCTGTATGGAGAACAGACCACAAGATTAATGCCATCTGCCTTTGCCGCCTGCATCATATCCATGAGATCGTCCATGATGCGGATATCACACTTCATGGAACCCTTGATCTGGCCAAGCGTCACCGTGTAATCCTCTGGAACAGGATGTTGTTTATTTACAAGTACTAACTGCCAGTCATTTTTTGACAGCTTTGAAGTTGTTGATGAATATGTACTACTTAATCCTTTACTAGCTTCGCCTGCCTCCAGAATGTCGTCCAGCGAATACTGCACAATCTCATCTGCGGACACATCAAGCTCCTCATTGTCATAACCCTCTATAACAGCATCATCATCCAACACCTTTTCCTTACGAATATGAAAAGTAGTGGGAACATACTCATAACTCTCCTGAATCTCAGCCCACTCAGATTGAAAAAACAATTCCATACTATCCGTTTCTGGAAGGAAAGAAAAACTACTAGTGACAAAGAAGAAGATTAAGATGACCAAAACACTTGCCAAACGCTTTGTATTGTACATAAAACCAAAAACTATATTATAAGGCAGCGTGACCAGTACCATGCCCACTGTGATCGGCAGCTTCAGCCGTTTATGCTTTTTGATCTGCTGCCGCATTCTTGCTGTAAGATTGTCCTTCCATGTTCTTTTCATTATGCCTCATCCTCGATTTGTCTTTCTGAAACGATTGTTTTCCAAGTAATACAATATGCACAATAGACATTACTGTACGTATTTAATCATAACACACTGCTTTTTATTTTGCATATATATTTTGCAAAAAAACAAATAAAAAACACTACATCTTGATTTTGGTATCATTTACAATTATAATATTATACGTTATAGTTCTTAATTGCAACCTTTATTTGCAAAAAAGTTTACAAAAATTTAAGTTCATGTTCGTTTTGCACAGATACTTTGCAATCATAGCTTATATTTCGGAAATTTAGAACTTATAATCAACATAGGGTCATAAAAAATTTATATTATTTCATACTCATTTAATTAAAGAAAGGAAACAATTATGGCAGGTTCAACATTGGGAAATATATTCAAAATCACAACTTGGGGAGAGTCCCACGGATCCGGCATCGGTGTCGTCGTCGACGGCTGTCCCGCAGGTCTTGCATTAAACGAAACAGATATACAGGCATTTCTTGACAGGAGAAAGCCCGGTGCTTCCCGTTTTGCGACACAGCGGAAGGAATCGGACAGTGTAGAAATCCTTTCTGGTATCTTTGAGGGAATGACAACAGGCACACCCATATCCATGCTTGTGCGCAACACTTCACAGAAATCTTCTGACTACAGCGATATCGCCTCCTACTATCGTCCTGGTCATGCAGACTATACTTTTGACCAGAAATACGGCTTTAGGGATTATCGCGGCGGCGGACGCTCCTCAGGGCGTGAGACAATCGGGCGTGTCGCCGCCGGCGCCATTGCCTCCAAGCTTCTGGCAGAACTTGGCATCACAGTCACAGCCTACACACAGGCAATCGGCGGCATCGAGATACCAGATACAGAATGTTCTTTAGAAATGATGGATATCAATGAAGCAAGAAACAATCCTACTGGCATGCCTGACAAAGAAACTTCCCTGAGAGCTGAGGCATATTTGAAACAATGCATGGAAAGTCTTGACTCCGCTGGCGGAATCGTCGCCTGCCGGGTTACCAACATGCCCACTGGAATCGGAGAACCAGTATTCGAAAAACTTGATGCGAATCTTGCAAAAGCAATCATGTCTATTGGCGCGGTCAAAGCATTTGAAATCGGAGACGGCGTAAAGGTGTCTTCCGCAAACGGTTCCTCGAACAATGACAGCTTCCGCATGGATGACAATAAAATAACAAAAGCCACAAACCATGCTGGAGGAATCCTCGGCGGCATCAGCGACGGCTCTGAAATCATACTGCGTGCACACTTTAAACCCACCCCGTCCATTTTCCAGAAACAGGACACAGTGAACAAAAACGGAGAAAACATAACCGTCCAGATCAAAGGGCGCCATGATCCAATCATCGTTCCTAGGGCAGTCGTCGTCGTGGAATCTATGACAGCGATTACTATCCTTGACCTGCTTCTACAGAATATGACCTCCAAGGTCGAGCAAATCAAAAAGTTTTACGACAAATAAAAAGTGGCTTTCGCCACTTTTTATTGCGCAAGTTCATGGAAGATAATGCAGTTTGCCTGATAGACCTCAAGCTCCTTGCCATTCATTACCATATAATTATTTTCATAGTCCACGCGGAAAAACGTCATTGTGTTGGATTCGTGATTCAGGCTTACCAGATGCCTGTTATCCGGAAACAGTGACGCATCTTTGGGATACTCACCGCTCACAGGCAGGTAAAACAGTCGTGTCAGCTCTCCGTTCTCCTGATTGATCTGAAACAGGGAAACACAATTATCTCCTGCGGTAGATGTCAAAATATATCTGCCGTCATTAGAAATATTGAGGGCGCTTGCCGCAACGCCTTTCGCTTCAAACTTGTCCGAAGTCGGTATCGTCTGTACCAGGTCAAAGTAAGGTACATTATCTTCCTCATAGTACTTGTATACATCAATGCAGTTCTTCATCTCGCTGACGATATATAAGAACTGTCCATCTTCCGAAAACTTAAGATGTCTTGGGGCGGAATCAATGTCACATCTGATGATGTCCACCTGTCTCAGCATACCTCTCTCATGGTCAAGGCGGTAAATATTTACATAGTCAATCCCAAGGTCTGCCGCGCACAGATACTTGTTATCCCTCGTCATCTTGACACAGCTGATATGTGGTCTGTAGCTTCTCTCTGCGATACTCCCAAGTCCCCTGTGAAATACCTCATCTGTGATGGCGTCCACTGCGCCTGTGCTGGAATCTAAGTGCAGCACTGTGATCTTTCCATCGTGATAACCTGCACAGAACAGGAACTTGTCCTCATAATCCGTTGAAAGATAACACCCTCTCATACTGTTTGTAGAAGCAGTATTTACAAATTCCAGATTTCCGTCCGGCAATATCCGATAACTGGAAACACCTGTATCCGTTATCGCGTAGAGGTATTTTCTGTTGTGCGAGATCGTGACGTATGAAGAATTCGTAATATGCACCGATCCCTTTTCACTAAAACGTCCATGTTCCATATCAACATCGTAAATCTTAATGCCATGCTTGTCGCCCATTGTATAAGTTGATACATAGGCAACACATTTCTTTTCTGCCATCCTGTTCTCCTCCTGATTACACATTTATATAAATTTTTTATACACTAAAAATATATACAAATATTTTATCACAAGAGTTCGTATTTGTTAATTATTTTTTGAAGATTATTTTACAAAATCAGGTATCTGCCCTTCCATAAAGCAATAATAGTTTGAATGCCTGCTATCCTCCGCATCAAAATGAATCAAAACCGTATACTGTTTATCAAAAAATCCCGCAAAACTGCTGATATCCCATGAAAATTCCTCACTAATCACATTGTCAAGAATCTGTTGGATCTGTTCCCTGTCCGTATATGATACTATGTCTGTTTCTCCATAATTGTTTTTTTGCACACTGATTGTCGCTCCATCGTCCGCTGTCAGTTTTTCCTCCATATCAAAGCCGTACTCCCTCAACAGAGCAATGGTCCTGGTAAACTGCGGATATACATACATTTCTCCGGAATAAAAAACATTGAATTCCCCTATAAACTCGATTGTCCCAAGAGGCACCACATGCATGACAGTGTCCAGTGTAAGCTGCATATACTCCTGCTGGTATGTTTCGATCAGCTCAGACTGCATGTCAGGCATTAGTTTAATACTGTCTTCCTGAAAGTTATTTTTACAATATACTGATTCAAATGTAATCTTCCAGTTGTCATTGAACAGCGGGGTAGCGCCAATCTTATAGTCATGGTCACCAAAAATATCAGAAAGAAGCCCGATTGTATCTGCATCAGCGATATCAATGTAATACTCGCGGTAGACTGTCTTTCCGTTCAGAAGTTTATACCCAAAGGCAATCGACCGGTAGTTTTCCTGCCTGTCCAGCGTTTCAATATATTCCGGTGATTCTTCTATCCCCTCATAATAATCGAAATAACGAAAAGCAAGCTGCTCCTTTGCCGCTTTCCGGGCAAGCTCCATAACACTGGGATTTCCCTGTATTTCCATATTTGCCATGCGGTACTCATCCGCATTTAAGTAATGAACTCCAAATTCGTTCACCCGAACGTTCTGCGCCAGCGGCATCAGCTGCTGAATCGATACAGCACAGCTTTGAATCTGGGCATCTGCAGGCACATAGGTATCATAACCTGTCACGTCATATTTCAGTACGATAAACAACAACGCAACACATACTGCATTGAACACAAACTGCTTTTTGTGCAGGAATGCACCGCGGATATCCAGACGGAATATAATCTCCATCAAAACACAGAGTACGACAAACCCAAAGATCAGTCCGAACAAAAACCAGCCATCAGAAACTGTGTCGGAGGAGATCACGCTGAAAAAGTATGCAATATAGTAAGAACACGGTATGACCACCATTGCCTTGATCACAGGCTCCGCCGCACCAAACGCAATCGCTCTCCCGGCTGCCTCAGATGCTCTTTTCCTGTAGATAAAATACGCTGCCAGACTGTACACAACCACTGCCATGATGAAAAACCATACATAGGAGACATCATATTTGTACAGCTTTTCTGCCTCCTCCATCGTAGTGTTGTTCGGACTCGAAAACAGCTTCAATATCATGGAGAGCGGTGAAAAACACCATACCCCATCACTGATCCAGATACCCAAACGGCGCCCATAAACAGCATATGACTGGAAGAAGCGGTGAAACAGGATCGTTACAAGTATTGTAATGATTGCGCTGTACGAAAACAGAACTCCCGTTCCTAATATTGCGATAATCATGTTTCCCGTAAGCTCTGCTGCGATCACTGACACACTGTATGCCAATAGAAAAACCAACAGTTCCAGGCCGATATATACTGCAATAGAAGAAATCGTTCCTATCGCAAACGCGTTCCTTCCTGCGGCGATTCCTGCACAGATCAGCGTATGTATCACAAAAGGAAGGAAAAATTGTAAAATTCCCGATATATATTTTGACCAGAATAACTGAGACCTGCTGACGGGCAGGCTGTGATACAGGTCAATCTGCGTCTTTGCGTGCAGATAGGCAAACCCACTGATACCGCACAGGAATGCTGCGCCGCAGATAACAACAGACAGCATCGCCATATCGCGGCCAAAGAAATCTTCCCGCACAAATGTGACAAGATCATAGGCATAAGCATCCGGATGGTTCAGCATATCTTCCGTCGCCATGAGGAGGCGCACCTCCAATACAAGAAAAAGTGCGATAAACATCACGATCGGACACCATATTCTCTTCTTGAGATCCTGCCTGATCAGCTTAAAAAATAAGTTTTTTGATATCATATCCGACAACCTCCGTTTCACTGATAAAGATTTCCTCAAGGGTAAGCGGCAGAATTTCTGCAAAAACCGGTGAGAAAGAATTTATTTTATCCATGATCTCCTTTTCGGAACCGCGGACAGTGATAATGTTCAACGTCCCTCTTCTCTCAGCCTTGACGATTTCCAACAGTCCAAGGGCAGCCTGCTCATCCTGCGTATTTTGGAAGACACACTGTATATTGTGAATATTCAGTTTCATCTCCTCCAAATCCTTCTGCATCAGGACGCCGCCCTGGTGCAGGATTCCAACACAGTCGCAGATGTCCTCAAGTTCCCTCAGATTGTGGGACGCAATCACCGGCGTAAAATCCCGCTCCGCAAGTTCCCCGGCAAAGATACCTTTCACTGCCTGACGCATGACAGGATCGAGTCCGTCAAAAGTCTCATCGCAGAGCAGATACTTTGTGTTTGCACAGACACCGAGAAGCACAGAAAGCTGTTTTTTCATTCCTTTGGAGAAGGTATTGATCTTCCTGTCTGCCTTTAACTGAAATTTTCCAAGCATATCCGCAAACCGCACCCTGTCAAACGACACATAATAATCACTGTAAAGATCAGCCATATCCTTCGGCGTGGCATTGGGAAGAAAATACTGGTCGTCCGATATATAAAAAATATCTGCCTTGACTGCCGGATTCTCATAGACAGATTTCTCATCCACAAGAATCGCTCCGCTGTCTGGTTTCAATACACCGCTTGCTATGCGCAAAAAAGTGCTTTTTCCAGCACCGTTCGTGCCGATCAGTCCAAAAACTTCCCTGTTTCTGATCGTCACAGTGATATCGTTCACCGCCGCAGCCTCACCAAAATGCTTTTTAACATTGACCGCTGTTATCATATTCCCCATCTCCCATCTTATTCGTTAACACACTGCTGTCTTGCACGCATGTCGTAAGCATCTCCCGCAATTCCTGTGCCGAGACACCGGCAAGCAGCGCTTTATCGACAAATGTCTGCAGTTCCCTGCGCAGCTGCTGGCGTTTGTTGGACGCAGCTGCCGCCGTCTCACTCACAAAACTGCCTTTTCCCTTCATGGTATAGATATACCCTGTGCGCTCCAGCTCCTGATAAGCGCGCTGTATGGTATTTGGATTTAATGACAATTCCATCGCAAGGCTTCTGACAGAAGGCATGGGTGTATCGGGCTGTAATGCACCGCACAATATCATCTGCTGAAACCGTTCAATGACCTGTTCATAAATCGGACGCCTGTCCTTGTGGTCTATCAAAATCATTGTCATCTCTCCTTTAACTGTATTAATACACTTAACACAGTTAATATACCATAGCTGTAAAATGTTGTCAACCAAGACTTTGTTTTTTGTTTTCTTCACTTCCTAAATAAAACGAGACTTCATCAGAAGTCTCGTTTTATTTAGGCACACGCCAATGCAGATGAAATATGCCACTGGAGTGGCGCATCGGCGGCGCGCGAGTAGGGGAAAGGCTTTTTCCCTACTCGCTTCATTATATACTTGAAAGTTATAACATATCTAACTGTTCCATTTTCTTTTCCAGACGTTCTATTAAACATGTGTGCTCTTTTGTCCTCTTATCATAATCGATCCCGACCAGCAATACCTCACCAGAATACTGCTCTAAGGACTCGGGATACTGCCTTTCTTTCATCTGTGAAATGGCAGCCTCGGCACTTTTATCCCATTTCAATTCAACAATAATGACTGGACGGTTTGGGTGATTTGGCAATGGCAGGTACACAATGTCTGCAAATCCTTTTCCACAGGGAAACTCGCGGATTGGCCTGTGATAGTACCGAAATGCTGCGATCAACGCTATCATAATCGTACACGACAGGGAATTTTCATCATTGTATTCAATACTGGAAATAAAATCATTGTGTACTCTCTGGATCTGTCCTGCAGTCTCTTCCATATCTCCCTGCATCACAGCATTTAGTATCTTCTCAGAAGTTTTCATAAACTGCGATAGATTGTCATCCTCATTATTGTCCATGTATTGATAAAAAACTTCCTGGATTTCCTTGTTTGGCACATAGGCCTCCTGTGTCTTTCTGTCATATGCAAAATAACCTAAATGGATCAATGCCGTGATAACCTCATCCTTGTCAACAAAAGTACACAGATCATTTTTCCCACTCGACACCCTGACAGGTATCCTGCTGCCTGAAAGCATTTTGATGATCGTCTCCCGCAGTCCGTCGAATTTTTTATTGATCAAAACCGCAATGTCCTCATAAGTCCCCGTCGTCGTCCAATATTGGGTAAAGTAATTGTCCGTCCTCAATGCCTGTGTCACCGACCATGGATTATATATGGAAATACCGTTCATGTTATAACCGTTATACCACTCCTTCATCTGGGAAAAATCAATACCGAACTTCTCACATAGTATTTGAACCTCATCCTCAGTAAAACCAATATACTGCCCCAGATTTCCTGGGGCTATCATCGTATATTCCCTGAAATTATTGATTGCAGACTGCCCTTTGATACGGACAATCGGCATAATTCCTGTAAGATATGTCATACGTACATATTCATTCGCATCGCTGCTTTTGAAAAGGCTGCGGAGAAATTCGACATAATCCGTTCGTTCCTTATTGTGCGGCGCAAGCTCTCGAATTGGATAGTCCCATTCGTCAAAAATGATGACAAACTGACTGCCTGTTTCCTGATAAATCTTGCTCAATGCCTTCTCTGGTACATCTTTGTCAGAAACAATTTCCGGATACGCTGTTTTTAATTCCTCAACAAGACTCTTGTCCATATATTCATTCGGCTCTTCTTTTGACCTTCTCGCCTCCACAAAAATCGCCTGAATATCCACAAAGATCGTATCGTAGTGATTCATACTCTCTATAAACAGTTCATCTTTCACACACTTTAGCGGTTCAAACAATTCTTTGGAATCCGCCCCTTTGCTAAAGTACGCAACAAGCATGTCTGCTGTCACAGACTTTCCGAAACGACGTGCTCTGCTGTTGCAGATAAACTTTTCGGTCTCATCCATCTCGAGCAGTTTATTGATCATCTCTGTTTTATCCACAAAATATTTTGACTTGGAAAAACGCTCGAACTTTTCGTTTCCCTTATTTAAAAATCTTCCCATTTGGCACTGACCTCTCACATTTTTATAATTCAACATTATATCATATTTTTTACTATAAATGAGCAAATCTGAGAATTGCACAAAAGAAATTGGTTTGAACCAA
>CAMWLV010000071.1 GCA_947175175.1 uncultured Lachnospiraceae bacterium | reverse complement strand
TCCTTGCACTCAATGATACATCTCCCAACCAAACGGGAATAAGATTCTGTCACTGGAAATTTTAAATCCATTACTGGAGCTAAGTTGTTCGCGCTTTGAATGGCAACCCGTTGATCTGTCTGCAATTCGAAACGAATAATTGTCTCTGGATCATATAATACTATTTTATCCATCCAATACTCCTTATCTCTCAAAATTGATCTAATCTCTTAATCTCTTGCCATATTGCAGCCTGATCTTTACTTGGGACGCCTATCATCAATGTTTTATCTCCGCGGATCCGAACCTCAATATCCCGTCCTTCAGATGTTTGATAATATGCTTCCATTGCCCCCGCATAACGTCCTGTCAGCGGCAGAATCCTTTGATTGGACGAGCCTCTATATGGCTCATTGTGATTTAGTTCCTCCCGATA
Source organism: uncultured Lachnospiraceae bacterium (assembly GCA_947175175.1). Classification (GTDB taxonomy): domain Bacteria; phylum Bacillota; class Clostridia; order Lachnospirales; family Lachnospiraceae; genus COE1. Next base: position 19,037 of record CAMWLV010000071.1, on the reverse strand, counting down.
GGGACCATCGATCAAAATATCAATCTGGCTTAAAAAATTCTTTACTCCAAGATCTTGATCTGCTTTCTTTTTCAATTCCTCATAGGTAAAACCGGAATAAACGACAATCCCAACATCACGCTTCTCACGGATCATCTCGATCATTTTTGAGAGTTCCATTGCTTGAAGCATGGGCTCTCCGCCGCTGATCGTGATACCATCGTTTTTCGTATCCAAGAACCATTGTGCCAGATTTTCTGCAGTGTCCTCAATACATGTGCCATGTTTAAAATTATAAGCAATACATCCAGAGCAATTAAAACAACACCCAAAAACCCAAAGCACTGCACGATCTCCAGGCCCTAACAGATGTGTTGACTCGATTTTTTCACTATATTGTATCACTGTTTCCACCATCACAATTCAAAATGAAGAATATTGTCAGAAATCTGCTCTGTTCCAGCACGATCATAAAGCACAACCTCATATCCATTTGTAGGATCGTATGTAATCTGTAATAAGGAACTGTCAACACCTTCATCTGCCGGAATATCCACATGAAATTTGTATTCCTCGTGAATTGTCTTCTGTAGCACCGGATCGCCTGTCAACACATAGAACAGGTAACTTTGACCACTTCTACGGTCAACCTCAATTTTCCTCATCTGCACATCTGTGTCAAGTTTCATCAATTTTGTTTTTTTCTGCTGCGTGGATGGTTGAATGCATAAATATCTTTCATAATGGCCATTGGAACTGACATCCACATTTACAATATACCGATGCTTTCCAGGTCTAAACGGAATACGCACATTTTCTGATACAAAATACATCTCGCCATCATCTCCAGAAACGGCCGAACCTGCAGTACGGTTTGCGTTGGGAGGACTTACCATAATAGTCTCAGTTGCAACAGTCTGGTCAAGATAACGGTAACTGATCTCGGCTGCGGCAGAGTATTGTTCCACTGCTCTAAGCAAAACAGGTGCGCCTTTTGCTCTGCTTTCTGGAGCCCAAGACGTAAATTTTTGAATAGAAAGACGAAGCAGACTAGGCACATCCTGTGCTTCTTTCTTAACCCCTCGAGCCATTATCAAACTTGAGTCATTTGCCATCATATCTTGAAGATTGACAATATGAAAAGAGTTATCCTCGTAATATGAGCGGCCATAGATCACAAAATATGCAAGCAGTCCAAACGTAAACCAGCCAGAGTTCTTGTCCGCATTCTTCTTCCCCAATACAATTTCTGGTGCCGCATAATAAATATTCAATCCAGTCTCCTGAGAAACTGACACTGTTCCATCCTCTTTGATCGTTATATTTTCTGGCGCAGCCTGAATCAATGTTCCTTCTTCAACCGCATTGCATAAGCAAAACAAGGTATCTGCAATTTCTTCTGGATTCATTCTAGAAATGCTATGGCCAGAACGATCTGTATTTTGAAATCTTTTGCGCAACGTATCCATTGATTTTCTCCCCTATGTAATATAAGATTTATCTAAATAATGATCTAATCATCATAATGAGACCATATAACATCAACCCTATCACAAAAATCGATTCTATAAGTGTGTACATTGTCGAGCTGAATATTGCAACTAACACACTCCAGTTTTTAATGATCGATAACACACATAAGATCAAAAATAGAGCTACCCAGACTGCTAAATACATTAATATTCTTCCGACTACCGTATTTCTCATGACAGACTCCTTATCATCTTCGCGATCTTCGGTTAAACCACCATATTGCGCATGCGATCACACCAATTATAATGAATAACTCTAAAATATTGGACAGCAGTGGCAAAAGTGTATAGAACAAAGCCGTAGTTACCCTCTCGAAATTGACGATCACACCTACGATCATGATTATTGTGATCGTAATAAATATGATATCTATCCAGGGCCAGCCTATGATCACGTCCCAATCAAATCCATTTCTTTTCTTCTGACTACCAGAATAACCGCTACTTCTATCTGTTTCAGTTCCGAATACACCCGTCATAGGAGTCTTCGTCTCCTCTTTCCTGTCTTGTCCATTTTCCTGTTTTACGGATCGTGGTGTCTCTTTTTGATACTGGGAAGACGGATCACTTTTTGGATGAATCTTATTTGTTGGCTGCCTCGTAGTTCTTGGTTCCTGTTGCCGTTTTTCAGAAACCTGGCATGATTCCTTTTTTTGACCGTATTTCTCCCAAAGATCATCAAAGCCCATATAAACCACTCCTTACTAATTCGCAATCCTCCTGTATAAGCTTACTGTATCACCTTTATCGCCCCTAACTGCAATTGCGTATCCCTGCATATCATCTACTGTCACACGTTGCTTCTCAAAATGTGTCATCCCCATATGCAAAGCACCTTCACTGGGCAAATGAAACAATCCCGCAGGGGCATCAACTCCTCTCATAGGTTCAAAGTGATCGTAAGTCCCAAATCTCGCTAACATATTCATCTGATCTTCATGATCTTCAACCCCTGAATTTAACACGAGCAATGCTGGCGTATTACCTGTTATGACTTTTTGCATGTTTTCATCCCCTGAAGAAATCATTGCGTCAGCATAACAAACACCAAGGGCACTTTTTTTCTTGGCAGATTCTATAACTGCCCGCATAGGATCATTTTGTACTAGATTCATATCATTGATAATAAGTAAATATTCAATACCTTTCGTGTCCCGTAAATATGTAAGCTCTTTGGCAAATACTTCGTTCGCTGATTCTTGGGATTCCGAATCTGCCCAGATCAAATATGTCTTATCAGAATCGTCAATCTGTGAAATATCATGGCCTGTAGATTTTGAGCCATGAATGTTCAAAAATGCTCTTCCATAATCCGTCAATATACGCCGAAATGAACTTCCCGCCACTCCATTCTTGATATGATTCAAATACACATCGTTTACTTGAAATGTACTCCCAAAATCAGCAATCGTTTGGTCACTCTGGCGGGCCATTGCATACATAGAATGAAAACATGGCGTATACTTGCACTTCAATACTTTCAGAAAAGCCTCTGTATAGTCCCCAAATGCTGACAGATCTGAAACACCTCTTTTCTGCGCAGCGATCTCGAACAACGCTCGAATGGATGTATCAGGCATACCGTAAAATAAATCATAGTTTTTGTAAGATGGAGAAGAAACGATCAGTTTTCCTAATTGATTACTAGATGCCAATGCGATTAAATTTTTTTCGCAGTCAAGGCTTCCGTTCAAAACAATAATCGGTCCGCGAAATTGCCTTCTGTTCACGCAGACGGCCGCTGTCAATACTTGACTGCGTTGACTTTCCAAACCTCCGGAAATTAAGAAATTACTTCCTGATGCATAAGACCAATAATCATTTAAGTTGAAAGAGGTGAAATATTCATGTACCTTTCTATTTTTTCTATTACGATTGTCACAGTCTCTTTTTATACTTCCCAGAAAAGCCATCGTCCCCTCCACTCACTGCTATACGATCTATTCGTAACAGTTCAGCCTTCGGCTTCCTGTTACAAGCATCAAGCCATGCAAAATCGCTTCGAGATGGCTTGATGCGTCTCAACCTCCACGCTTTCCCGCGAACTTCGCAGCGTAGTGCGAAGTCCTGGGCTGAACTATAACATCTGTTCATATATCATCTGTCCGATCACAAAACAGAATGTGGTCGATCATAGTCTAAAAAATGAAATAAAAACGGATCATACCCAACAAGATTTATATACGCCTGTCCAACCTTCAGATCAAGAATATTCCAATCCTCAACAACATATCCCTGTCTTTGTACCGATATCGGAACAGCTCTGGAATGAAATGCAAGATTTTCATACTTTTCTCCAAAACGTTCCATGATGAATTTTCTTGAATCCAAATCAAATGTCTGAAAACAAAAACTGTTCATGAAACCAGATATTAACGCCTTTCCTCTGTCTTCACCATATATATGATACAACTGATCAATGCTCTGCAGTCCTGCAAATACTTTCACTCCCAGACTTCGGCCAAAATTCAAGGCATCATCAATATGCATCAGATCTGGAAGTAATTTAAATTCATCTATTATCAAATAGGTGTTTCCACGATTCATACTACGTCCACCTAATGCTTCTTTCAATGCAAGGTCAAACATCAAGCGGTACATAGGTCCTAAAACCTCTCCAACACTAAGATCATACTCAATAAAAATAACCCGCTTGGCTTTTTCCCTCACTATATTTCGCATAGAAAAACTTCCCGCCCATTTGCGTTCAGAAAAGATACCGATAAACAGGTCGTTTACCATAGAATTGATATATCCAAAAATACCTAGGGCTTGTGCTGTCAATTTTTCACCTGGTTTTCCAAAATAGAATTGGGCACTTGCAAAATCTGGATTATAACGATCCGTTATCATCTCATGATACTTTTGAATATCAGCAGTTTTCAGAAACTGAACAAACTTGTCCGTATTCAGTTGATTTTCTGTATGATTTCTTGTAGATTCACGCATCAAATGAATCAATACCTTGGCCACCAGATCAGAAGCTGCCTGCGAAAAAAAAGGCTGTGTTGACGATTCTCTCCCTATGAATAATTGCTTTGCAATTTCTTTTGCAACCAATTCACTCTCTCTCCCAAAATGGCCGTCTTGTTCTTTCATCTCATCAAAAATATTCCAGCTTCGTGAGATATTTGTGTATTGAATATCATTTCCGATTAACCAATGATCAGCATTTCTTTGGCTGTAGAACTTATTTTTGAAATCGCCTTTTGTATCAAAGATCAACATGACATCATTATGATCCATACGACATAACAATGACTCAATAATAAAGTGAAAGACATTTGTCTTCCCACATCCGATCCCGCCTAATAAAAGCAGATGCTTCGACAATAAAGATTCACCCATTCCAAAAGAACGTCCCTGAACATCTTGAAAAACAATTTGATGATCACTGCCGGGAAGGGCTGTTTCTATAGGAATACGACTTTTTCGCAAATCGGTTCCATATAAGACCATTCTCTCAACATCAGAAACCTCACCGCAAGCCTCCGTATATTTCTGTTCTCGTATATTATTAGGTGTATGAACGGAAAAATCATAACCCATAACTTATCTCCCTCAATTTATTCCACACCACCATCATCTTCCACACCACCATCCGCTCCCACACTATCATCGACAGATGCAGTAACCTCATCAACTGTACCTTCTTCTGTGCCGATTGCAATATCATTTTCCGACATGATCTCGCCATTTTCATGTGCTTCCTGCAATCCGCTCATTACATTCAGATAATTTTCCGCCATTTGACCTGTTTCAGCAATTACCTCCTCACGACTCATAGAAGGATCATTCATAGCATGTTCATAGAAAGCGTTCACAGATGCACGCATACTTCTATCATAATCTTCAATTGTAACTGGTGTGTAATTCTTATCTATAGCCAACCCCTCCTTATTCTCAAGGGATGACTGAATTTGAGCCTGATAACTCTCAATCATTTCCTTTTGAACTGTTATCTGTATTTTTTGATCAACAGCTATATCTGTGCCATAATATTGATTTGACAACACCTGATTGATTTCTTTATCAAAATTATTATTTCCAAATATAGCTTGTCCCTTCTGATAGGTTGCCTGATATCCATTTAACAAGACATTTTTCTGATATGTTAAAAGAGATTTATCAGAGCCATACATTTGTTGTAGGCATTTCGCGGCTTGCATCGCTCGTTGTTCAGAATACAAATGCGCATCTCTCTGTAGACTGAAAATAATACATATAATACCCTGTAGTTTGTGTTATTCCATTTAAATAATGCGATCCTAATTGTTTCCCGCCAGTGCCATCAGGGACAAAAGAACTTGTAAAATTATTAGAATTATACTCTGACAATAAATGTTCATCCATACATTGTATGGTTCCATTCATACATTGATCTTGCCACGCATGGATATCTTCATGTAAAACCGTTTCCAAAGCACGCATATTTGAATCCACTGCCTTTTCCTCAATTATGTGACCATTATAATTATGTATATACAAATCTTGTGCAAAAACAGTACGATTGACATCGATCACATTGCCACTTTGCTGCCCCAGTAAACTGCTATCCAGATCAGCAAACCTGACTTCACATGCTCCTAATTCTCCTTTGGCCGCTGCTGAACGGTTCACCGTCTCCTGATGCAACTGCTGTCTACTGTTCTCATCCATAGTAGACCACGAACTTTCACGATAAAGAGAGATCAGTTCAGTATTGGAGAGATTTTCGTAAATAGTAGGATGTATTCCATATCCCTTATTGAGTGTCATTATCTCTTTCCTCTCCAAATGAGATCAACACCTGCCTCTTCGTCCAAAAGATATGTATTCATTGCCTCTAATGCACTTAAGAAATCGGAATCTCCTCGAATAGACATAATTGCATTGACACAGTATTTGCCGATCCAAATATCTGTGATAGCCTTTTCTTCTATCCATTCAACTAAATTCGGAACAAGCCTTGCGTCCAATTTGTGTAATAGCTCTATAGCATAACTTTCTGCAAACCTATCATCCATTCCCATATTTCGCTTTTTAATGATTGATATAAGTCTTTGAACATCTACAGTCATGTCAAAATCTCCAAAATAATATCATTTCCTAACACTTCCACAAAAATGCTCTACCTAGTACTCCATTCGGCCAGAAATCAAACTTGTGAACTGCATGATTCGTACTATTGCGTCATTAAAACTTCTAGACGATACCACCACATTGTCTAGAAATTTTAATGATGTAATGATATGAATCATGCAGTCTACAAGTTTGATTTCTAATCGGATAAAGTACTGGCACATTTGAGCCAAAAAGCAAACCATAAATCTAAAAATTTTCTTTTAAATTTTTCAAAAAGTAGTACCAAAAGCAATATGCTATGTCTATATGGGCTCTTAGTGGTTTGGTTAATCCTTTCCAGACGGGATTTCTACCGGTTAAACATTGTATTTTTTATCGAACATATACTTGATTCCAGCCATAAATTATCGTTCAAATGATAACTCCTGATTATCTGTCACTCTTTTCCTGTTGCCATGTTTAGCTTGTAACAAAATGCATCCCTTTGTCATAGCGTTGCTGTATTGTCATTTTACACAAGAATATTTTGTATTATTTTATCATTTATTGACTAAATGAACAAGGGACAGAATTGACCAACGCCTTCTTTATGAATTTATCAGCAATCTGTCACATCCCATTAGTTCCATGTAGCATTGTTACGTGATAGAGCTGATTTGGCACACAAAAAAGCAGTGACCCTCTCGAATCGCTGCTCTCTTAGTCTGTGTTTTCAATATCTTAATGAAAATAGTATCTTATAAAACAAAATGGCACAAAGCAATTGCTCTGCTGTTTTACTGCAATGATATTCTTGCTCGTTTTTTCTCCTGTTACAAAAGTACCTGAAATATGCGCTGTCTTTCCCCCTATTTCTCAAACACTTCTGACACCTCTTCCAGCAGCTTTCTGATCTCTAAATGCTGTGGGCAGGCTTTTTCATATTTTCCGCATTTAATACAGTCACTTGCTTTCCCGTGTCCCTGTGTATGTCCCTGGTTATAGTAGTAATCGCTGTTCCAGTCATGGTGCTGCTTCTTGGCATTCATATCTGCAAACAGATCCGGTATCAGTATCTTTTGGGGACAGCCATCTGTACAATACCGGCAGGCAGTACATGGGATCAGGTTCTGTGCCTTAAAGATTTCACACACCTTTTTTATGGCAGCGTATTCTGCCGCATTCAGCGGCTGGAAATCTTTCATGGCGTCTAAGTTATCCTGCATCTGCTCTAAGCTGCTCATTCCCGAAAGCACCATAAACACCTGTTTGTAGCTTGCCGCAAAGCGAATCGCCAGTCCGGCGTTGCTGAACTTGATCGCATTACTCCCGCTGTTCAGACCTTTTAAGATTTCATTGGCACCAGGCGGAAGATTCACAAGGCTCCCACCCTTGACAGGCTTGTCATGCTTTTCACAGACTTCAAGACATTGCCTGCTCTGCACTCCGGGATCATCATAATCCACATAGTTGAGCTGTATCTGGACAAGTTCAACCTCCGGGTGTTCTGTCAGTATCATATCTAGATATTCTGCACTGTCATGGAATGACAGACCGACGTGTCTGATTTTTCCCTCCGCCTTTAATTCCTGTGCCACTTCATACGCATGACACTTTTTGTATTTGTTATAATTTACTTTTCCCTGTGCGTGCATCAGATAATAATCTGCTCGTGTCAAGTAAGGGATAAAAAATATTTCAACTTTTTATTCCTTTACATATGTATTTGACATCTTCCCCTAGTCAACATTTATATCATCCCAAAAATCTTTAAAATCCTTTTCCTCTAACCGTTCAGTATTCACCTTATCCCGAATCTCCAAAACCATCTTCATTATTTCTTCCCTTGTATGCGGACTATCTGCCATAACTTTATCTATATCAATGTCTTTATGCCTCATTTTTATCAAACCATCTATAATATGAGAAACATGATCCACAAATACTTCTTCCATAATTGCATTCTTTGTCTTATCATCTGCTCCCTCATACTCATCATAATATGCACTGATATATTCCGAAAATTTCTTTATTTTCTCTGGGGACTCTAAAAAGCTAACTAAAGTTTCATCCTCACAATTTTTTCTTTTACTCTGTTTCAGATACGAACTAATCCTACAATATACCTTCTTTAAAATGGCAGTTGAGAAGTTTCCAATTACACCACTTGCAGCAGCCACCGCTATAAAATTTAATATTTCGCCACAAGGCTCTGTATAATAGCGTTTCCCATTGTCTTCTGCATTCTCATACTCTACACGACATGTCCATCCTCCAAAAACAGCCTGCCTTATGCTTTGCATTATTCTTTCATACTCTGATAACTGCATACTTCTGCCGCAAATCGGACATGTCAATATTTCTCCATCTTCCATCTCGTATATAGATGCACAATGAAAGCATATTTTTCTAAAGTCATTTTCTTTATGATCCATTTTCCCTCCTATACAGTTTCCTCATTCACTGTCTTCTGCTCTTCAATTATTTCTTGGATAATCATTATGTAATCTGAATAGAACTCATTTTTCAAACTATTGCTTCTAATCTTATCTGATGCAAAACATAAAAACATCAAAACAGTCAAAGCCATAATTACAGCTCCCCAAATATAAAACCACATTCCTGAATATAAATTTTGCTCCAATGCCTCATATATCATTTTTGCACTATATCCCGTATATTCCAAAAACTTATCATCTGTTAATGTATTTATTGAATTGTTGTATGTATTAATAACATTAACTACTGAAAATACAAATGTGTATGCAATCGTAATAAAAACTGTTAATAATGGCATCACACATCCGCTCCACATTTCCTTTCCACTCATAATAATATTTTTTTCACGTTTTAAATAATGCACAAAATTTTTCAATGTGGACTCTGAATACTTGCCGCCACCATATTTCTCACAAATATAATTATGCCATTCACAATAATTTTGATAAAGTGATTCTTTCTCCCCTATTCGACTATATATTCCTAATTCTTCATTCATATTAAAACCATAAACATATTCTTTATTCTTTTTTATCCCTAATCCCATATATACCTCTGTTTAATCCAAATACCCTTTCTTTGGTGCTTTGTATTATGGCTCAAAACAAAGCCACGGACATCACTGCCCATGGCTCATATTCTACCACTGTTCCTTCAAAATTGGAACTGTATTTCATACAGAAACTTCACTGTCAAACGGATTCCGCACTTTCCACACAATCTCCATGGCATCCTCCTCATACACAACCACCTTCTCAATCAATGCTTTCAGCCTGTCCACATCAAAGGTCTCCAGCATGGAAAGCCCCGCCAGTTCCCCATCCGTTATCTCCTCCGAGCCGGCCATCTCCTGCATACGGTCAAGTTCCATCTGCGCCTCATGTCTGGACTGCTCCAGTTCCTCCATACGCGCCCTGCCCCTCTCGATCCGTTCCATATAATCTTCCCTGCTGATCCCCCCGGCCTTATACTGCTCATACAGATGTACCTTTGCACCCTTCCACTATGACATCTCCTCTTATGAAAAGATCCGTAAAGACTTACAGGACAGTCTGCAAAGTATTTCTATGAAAGACATTATGGATGATTATCATAATCTGTAAAGTGTGCAAAGCTGCCATCAGCAAAAACAGCAGACCGTTTTCCTGACAGGAGTAACAGGCATAGTTTTAAATCCCCAATATTTATACTGAACGTACGGCTTTAGTTGATCCGTTATAGAAGGCGGCTGTGCGTCCCACGCTGGCAATGCTCACACCAGCATTGTTAGCCGCTGGCTGGACGCAGAGCGCCGCAATTTCGGCCTTTCCGGCTCTGCAGGAAGTGAACGGATCTTTGTGCAGTATCTTACGTTCCTGACCGCCATAAGTGTACCCGTAAAAGGATCATCTGTTTAAATGATATGGCAATGTTATAACTGTTAAACAGGCTATGTTGAATAAAGTATGCGCGTAAAATTTTTTACATGCATACTCTAAAATATTCTGACTAATTTCCATTTTTGACATTGCTCAATAAATCTATCTTGTCAAATCCTGTACCCATCTGTATTTTCGAAACCGGATCATCACCCAGGGAATTTTTCCAACTTCATCCAGACAGGTACAGGCATAAACTGCAAGCGGTGACCAGTGCAGGACAAATGCTCCGACAAGCGCCAATGGAATGGCTATCAGCCACATACAGACGATCAGGCTGTACATGTCAAATAACGTATCACCCCCGCCATCAAGTACTCCGTTTATCGTAACGGTATTCACACAGCGCCCGATCATGTAGACGGACATGATCACCATCATCCCCAGAAGGTAATCCCTTGCCTGGTCTGTCAGGATGACCATCCTCACAACCAAAGGCGTTACGGCAAGAACAAGTACTGTGGATATAAATCCAATAACATAAGAAATATTTTTAAGCTTTGTCCCATAAGCCCTGCCCAGGTCAAGGCGTCCTGCCCCGAGTTCATTTCCAACCATGATCCCCGCTGCACTGCCGATACCATTACACATGCAGCAGACCAGATCCCTGACAACTGCCGCCACAGAATTTGCAGCTGCAGCGTCCGTACCCATATGCCCCATAATGGCGGTATATGATGTGAATCCCACACCCCAGCACAGCGAACTGCCCATGAGAGGCAGACACTGCTTCATAAAATCAGTTTTTAACTGCTTTGGGATCCTTATAAACCTGTCAAATGCCGGGCGGATATAAGATTTATTCGATGATATTGTTATACATAAGATCAGTTCAGCAATACGGGAAATCGTAGTTGCCAGTGCAGCTCCCCCTGCCTGCATCCTTGGCACCCCCATCAGTCCGAATATAAGCACCGCATTCAGGCATATGTTCAGAACGACTGCGCAGGAACTGATCAATGCTGCCGGTTTTACATGCTCTGACACCTTCATTGTAGTTAAATAGCACTGGGATACTCCTGTAAGCAGATACGACCAGCCCGCAATATGCAGATAGGAGCTGCCAATGGCGATCAGTGACACATCATGTGTGAAAACATGCATGAGCAGTTCCGGTATTATTTCACATGCCAGAAAAAAAATGACAGACACGGCTCCGCAGATCTGGAGCATTATATTAAAAACATTTTCCAGCGCCTTTCTGTCACCCTTACCCCAGTACTGTGCTCCAAGAATGGCTCCCGCTGCAGTGACGGCTGAAAGGAACATGTTCTGGACAAACTGGATCTGTGTTGCCAGTGATACGGCTGTCATCTCATCCTGGGCGACTTTTCCGAGCATCAGTGCATCGCCGGCAGCGACCGATGCAAGCATCAGGCTTTGGAACGCAATCGGAAGGGCAAGTCCTGCTAGGTTCTTATAAAATATCTTTCTGTCAATCTGTATCTTTTGTTTTTTCCCACTCATAAAATAATCCTTATTAAACAAACCCGAGTGAATATCCCATAGAGAGATGCGAAATGATCCTCCGGCTTATTTATCCTTCTGAATCTACCAGACAAACTGGTTATCAAATTCTTTAATAAAGTCCTCTTTTGCTGCCCGAAGCTATGTGTGCAGCCTGCGCAGAGACCATACTCTTATTCATCCTTTTTCAAGTTCATTGATGTCATCATCTGAAAGTGTTGGGAAATATATGGAAATATCCTCCATAGTCAATTTCCCATCCTTCAGCATCCTTACTGCCAATCTCTTTTCTGTCTCCTTAGTTTTTTGTTCAACATATTCCCTAACTTTTTGATCAGCATACTCTTCTACTAATGTGCACATTCATCTCGCTCCTTTCTTTTAGATTTGCAGACCTTCCTTTAACATTCCGCGGACTTTTCTGGACAGTTGTCTTCACTGACTTACGGGAAAAATGGTATTTAAAACAGGATAAGAGAAACTGATCGACTCTCCCACCCTGTTTTACATTGTGTATGGCCTGCGCAGAGACCATACTCTTATTTAGCCTCTTTCAAGTTCATTGATGTCATCATCTGAAAGTGTTGGGAAATATATGGAAATATCTTCCATAGTCAGTTTCCCATCCTTCAGCATTCTGTCTGCTAATCTTTTTTCTACTTCCTTAGCTTTTTGTTCTGCACACTCCCTGACTTTTTGTTCTGCATACTCCTTAGCTTTTTGCTCTGCATATTCCTCTACTAATGCACACATTTCATTTCGCCCCTTTCCTTCTTTTAGATTCCTTATTCCGGAACATACCCGTGGAAATTTGCTGTTATTCGGTACAGCTGGATCTTTGAATATTCTCATCAGCTCTGCAATATCACTTCCGTCATCAATTTCCGTATTGACATAGATCTCATTCGTTCCGTTGCAGACTATCTTTTTTGTTTCACGCAGAATACGGTCTACATGGTATAATGTCCGGCCTTCACCAAAAAAATCATTTTTTGATATGTATATCACATAAATATCTGGCAGCTGCCCAAATTTTGTGCCTTTTTCTGCTATGTAAGTATCCATATTAGAGCTGTTATAGCGAACCCTCTTCTGATGGTCATCATCGTCCCTGTGCTGCATCTCCAGATCAAAATGATCATCGGATATGTCCACACAATGTGCATCAAGAACTACAGACCTTCCTTTAACATTCCGCAGGCTTTTCTGGGATGTTGCCTCCACCAGACGGATATTCGGGTTCCCGAGTACTACCTGCAGCAGTTCCTCACAAAATCCCTTATCCTCTACCAACTTATGGAAAAAAGTGTCGTCCATGACTGTCATGTTATCTATTATTTCCTGTACCGTTTTTCCTGTCATCCATACACCTCTCTTAAGCACATTATCCTGACTGCATGTAACCAGGTTATCCTATCCATTTTTTCAATTATACCGATATTATTTGAAAAATTCAACGTTGTCATTCCTCCGTTAAGGGGTTAGATCCATCCCCTCTTGTCATTTAACGCCGGCCAGTGTCATTCATTATTATGCAGTATATTTCTTTACCGAACAGATCAGACTACATTAAGCAGTATGTAACGTGGCATATGATACTTTGCCTGATTGATGACCACGTTCCACTGTATCCAGGAATGCGGACATGTTCTGTCTTAACCATAAATAAATCTCTCCTTTTGATAATATTTCTGTATGAAGGGATGCCGCAGACAGCATCCCTAAACAACTTCAGACGAACCTCCCTTATGTTATTATGAAGCCTACGCTTTCATGGTATGGCAGTCCCATAGCCTTTCCTGCCCTGGACAGCTTTTCCATTTTGGGGCTGTTTGCGTAAAATGACAGGACAAGACCAGATAAAGTCTGTCTGTTGGTCGGGTGCATGTAATAAATGCCATGGATCAGTTTGACACCCAAAAGCATATCCCGGCGATAGGTACCGTCTTTGACACAGAGTTCCCATATGCCGGATCCTTTTCTGCATTTATTTTCATAGAAATCCGAAAACTCCGGGCATGTGACAATATCCCGGCACATTCTTACAGATGCCATGTCCCTGCGGTCCCAGTAATCACTGCTCCACTTGTCATTACACTGCTTAATGTAATGAAGGGATAAGACAAGAAATGAATCTGACAGTTTCTTTTCCTTCATGACACCTTCAAGAACTTCTTTTTTTGAAAAAGAATAAGAGTTTACCATACGGGATATGGTAAGACTGAAATCTTCTATGGCTTTCATTTCTTCCCTGATGTCTGCATATCTGCCTGTTGAAAGAAGCGTTGATTTAGGCAGCTTTCCCAATAGCTCTAAAAATTTTGTTTCCTCTTGTCTCATAAATATTTTTCTCCTCATATCATTCTCTGTTTTTATCCGCTGCAGCACAATAACCATCCTGCACTGTTTCCAAAACAAGCCTCTGCACAGTTTTTGTTGCTGTGTGATGTTTAAACATATTGCTCAGCCGCTTTTCAACCCAGCCCGCATCATATGCGGCTGGTTGTTCCCTAATAATTTTAAGCAGTTGATCATGTCTGCATTTCCTGTCGCCTGTAGAACAACTGTTGCAGAATTCATTTTCCAGTTTATCAATCAGTGACTTCCTGCTTATTAAATCCTTTCCCATAATAGGTCCTCCTTTTATCAAATGTTACACACAGCGGCATATCCTGGTGTTGAGCGCCTGTAATTTAGTGCAGTATCCGTCAATCATCATATGCACTTTTTCATCAGGAATTAATGCTTTGGCTTGTGTCGTTTTCTCAATCAGGGACAGGATTCCGTTGCTGAGCGTTTTCAGCTCTGCATCCGTAAAATTCATGCCTATTCCTGCCGACTGTCCTGTGCTAAATTGATCTGGTTCTCTGGTATCTTCCGTTTTCACTATTGTTTCCTCCGTTTTGTTTTTAGTACTCATTGTTGCTTTCTCCTTTCTTGGGGGCAAAAAACACCCATGATAATAAAGAATTATTATCACAGGTGTATGATTTTCCCTTATAAGTGCCTGTTAAGACTGGTAAGGAAGCAGGGCTTCCTTAAACATGACAATTAATAAACTACCCGCTCACTGTAGCATAAAACAGTTATTTAATCAACAGTTATTTCCTTAACAAGATACTATTGTTACAATACATTACAGGTAAAAATCCTAATCCTTAGGAACTGTTTAGAAATAACTTGTGACAAGGACGCCGTATAAATGTTCAGCTGCAAAGAAGAAAATTGCAGGCGTAGTGGGTTGCGTCAGGATTTTCTGATGCCGCAGATGAACATTTAGACAAGTTATTGTCATGAGTTATTTATTAATAGTTCCTTATTTTAATATCTGTATCTTACTTTATTGAATGGGCGACAGACCATACTGGCTGTAATTATACGCAATCGTCCCTGCATTAAACGGGAGCATGGTAAATCCGTTTGCCTTGTCGTAAAATACCGTAAAATACATGATGTCAAGGCTGTCATAATCATATGCGGCATCTTTTTCAGATCCGGCATGATCCAGTCCATATATGGCGGTATTGTAGTGGTCGTCCCTGTCATTTATAAAAGCCACATATAGATAGTCTTTGTCATGCATTGTTTCATAAACTTTATTAAGATACTGCCTGTATGCATCTTCATCTGTGTATTCATACCCGTATTTTATGACTTCTTCACGGGATAGATCAGACAGGAGATTGTCGTAGTTCCCCGATACAAGCTCGTGGACCAGTGTGTCCGTATACCTGCATACAGCATCACTTCCATAAGGTTTTTCTGAAATTTCTATCAGTAACCGTTGATCAAGGTCTTTACCGGCATTATCAGCATTATCGGGATTGCCCCAGAACCTGACGGGGGACTGGTAGAAGCAGGTAAAGTCTGCAGGTTCGCTGCCCCTGTAATAGCTGTCTGTCTGGGACACCATAAAACATATCTTTGCGCATCCATTTGGGAATGCATTGTCTGCCGTATTGACACAGTGTGCAAACAGAAAGTATTCCTTATATGCGCCTATGCACACCGCAAAGTCCTTTCTGCCGTCTCCCAGCTCCAGCACGGCTATGTCGCCTGTTCTGAGTTCGCCGGGTGCTATCTTATTACAGACTTCGGAAAGTTTTTCCAGTTCCATAAGCCCGTCAGGAATGTATCCGAAAGTATACATGTACAGCATCTGGACATATTCAGGGTTTCCGATCCCAGTCAGTCCTGCCATGTCTTTAGGACAGCCGTTTGACGGGGCAATGCCCCCGCCCCAGTCTTCCCCGTTTTCCATGTAGGCGAGTTTCCTGTTGTATCTGAATGCCATGCGGCATAACAGCATGGCATAGGATTCATCTGCCCTGCGGTCTGTCTCAATATTTCCTGTGATCAGTGGTCCGTCATCACCATCATCACCTAAGAGCATATCCTCGGAAATGATATATTTTATTCAGTAAGGACTGTTCCTGTGGTGTGAGGGGTACAAAATCTTCTGGATAACCGGCCCTCCTGTCAGCGTCCATGTCCGTGTCCCCCCATTTTTCAAACGCATCCTGGTGTTCCACAAGCGTGCTGCCGTAAGGAATGTCTGTCCCGGCAGGCTTGCTTTTATTGTCTTCCATAAATTCTTTTACCATTGCGGCACCGTTTTGTAGATCCTGTCCTGTATTGCAGAAAGTTACTGCCAGGATGATAAATACTGACAGCGCCGCTGCAAGTATGCTGAATATTGTATAAAACCATTTTTTGTTCATCTGCTTTTTCCCCTTGTATTGCACGTTTTATTTAATATGGTCTTGTGACAACCGTGGTCCTTTTCTTCCAGTAGGCGCTGTATTCGGACAGGAGGACGCCCTTTTTCTTGTTGCGTGCATCCACGAACTTCCCATCGCCAACGTAGATGCCGACATGCGTGATGTTTTTTACTGTGTTGGAAGTCCCTTCACTTGCAAAAAATATGATATCACCCTGCTTCATCTCGCTTGCTGGTATCGCTTTCCCCGCATTGATATATCCCTGTGCATTTGCCGCACTCCTGCGGGTGTTTGTCGCACTGACGCCGGCAACTTTTGCCCATGGTACGGTCAGCCCGCACATTTTGGCGCACCAGTTCACCAGTCCGGAGCAGTCAAACGTATTGGGACCGGAAGTTCCCCATACATAGCTGCAGCCTACCTTTGACATTGCGTACTGGGCGATCATGCCTCCTGTCGTATCGTCATATTCCATGCCGCCGATGTCAATATCCGCATTGTCAGCCGCTTCAAGCTGGCTCTGGACTTTGTTGAAAAAGTCCGTGCCCGGCACAGAGATCTCCGCGCCATGTTCTGTGGCAGAAAGTATCCTTCCGTCAGCCATTGCACTTGTTTCATACCCCTCGTATTTTGCTGCCACGCTCTCTCCTGCGGGGAGCTGTCTTACCATCTCCAGGAGCCAGTCAAAGTCGAATCTTTCCGGTTTGTCAAAACATTCTGACAGTCCGGAATAGAGTGTGTTCAGGTCAAGGGTCGTGTGCATGTATCCGACGCTGTACGCCTCCAGGGTGCTCTCCCTTCCGTTATAAAGGTTCTGGGGTGTGATGACAGGACTGCCGTTGATATCCTTTTCCACGTCATACCATGCGTACATGAACCCGTTGCAGGTGTTCATGACCAGTGAGGCCGGCTCAAACCATGTGTATCTCCCGTTCCTTTTTTTATCAGTATCGTCGCCGGAAAACGTTTCTTCCTCACAGTGGTATTTAAACGGTATGGACTGTGACTGTGCATAATAGTAGCTGTCTTTGAGCATGCTTGCCGCATCATAGGAATATTCATAATCCATGGCAAAGAAATCCAGAAGGGCGTCTATGTCTGCATTTGTGATCTTCCCTGCCTCTCTGGGGACTTTTTCCGTGTATACATCGTATACACTGCAGATCTTACAGACATATGTACTGTCACAGGCTTCACCGCACTGTACGCAATACTCGTATTTGTTCAGTACGCGGTCGTTATTTTCAATCTCCTGCTGGTAGCCGCATACAGGACATTTTGCTTTGTCATCCAGTGCTTTTCCGCAGTATCCGCAGAACGCTTCTACATATCCGGGATCCCAGTCTGTATTGTCCTCATAATTCCAGTCCCTGTCGCCGCTTGCCGCCTGGAGCGTCAGGAGCGCGTAGACCATCTGCCAGTCGATCTGGCAGAGTTTTTCGATGTCTGATGTGTCGTATGAATAGGTATACCATGTATCATAATCACTCTTTTCCTGCCACTCGTATATGTCGCCCCTGATCTCTACTTCTTCCCCGTCTACAATCTGGGTCTCTATTACGGCATCTTCCTCAACCAGCACATATTCCTCATATTCATGCAGCGCCTGTACCCGGATGGTCCGCTTCCTTGAAGTGTGGGAGCCTGTAAGGCTTCTTTCATTGAGTCTCTTGATCCTTTTCAGCATCCTGAGCATCTGCCGCTGTGTCAGTGCACAGTTTTCAAAATAATGCTCAAAGGATTCGTCATGGCTGCATATCCTGATCATGTCGTCAATCGTCACGTTGTCATAGTCAGCATTGATGATGCCTTTTCCGATCCTGTCATCTATGCCGTCGTCAAGGGACATTATGCCGAGTACTCCGGTCGCTGCCATTAAAACCAGTATCAGCCATGGCGAGATGCCTGCCAGCAGTCCCAGCACCCACAGCCGTATCTTCTTTTTCAATTTCTTCTTTAATGCTTCTTCCATCTGGTCCTCCTTCCATTCAGGGGGAATTTAAACAGAAAAAGCAGGATATAGTCAATACAGGATATAAAAAGGATAAACTTTTTGTTGGACTGAAAAAAACCTGCACAGACCATAAAAAGGTCTGCACAGGCAATCCCGAGTAGTGGAAAAGCCTTTTCCCTACCCGCGCGCCGCTGATGCGCCACTACAATGGCATATTTCATCTGCATCGGCGTGTGCATGAATAAGTATCTCTCCTCCAGTTGTTAAGTTTATCTGCATAAATCGACATCATCCAGCAGGGCGTCAATATAAGGGATCGTCAGGAGCGCCCCGAAGTTCAGGAACGCCGTGTCAAGCCTGCACCAGTACTCATTATATCCGTTCCAGTCAGTTGACACATAGGCAGATTCTACTGCCGCAAATT
>CAMWLV010000070.1 GCA_947175175.1 uncultured Lachnospiraceae bacterium | reverse complement strand
AGAGCGTTTGGCTACGGACCAAAAGGTCGGGGGTTCGAATCCTCTAACGCACGTTTAAAGGACTGGAGAAATTTCGGTCCTTTAAATTTTGCATTTTATTTTCGGTTCTGCGGAAATCCTGATGTGAAGCAGCATGGATTTCTGTTTTTCATATCAAAGAGATTGGCTCAAATCGGCTGATCTCTTATTGTTTATGCGCACGCCAATGTGCACAGGAGTAGGAGGAAAGCTTTTCCTCTACTTGATTAACTTTTTTACAGAAGCATCGAGCAGAGTATTTGGATGCGATGAATCGATTGAGTAAAATTTAATAAATAATCATACTTTCTAATAAATTTTTTTATAGATAATTTATAATACGAAAAAAAACGAAAATTTTTACGTGCACTATTCACAAATCAAAATATGATTTATCGTCAATTATTCCCATTGAAAATAAAGTGCACAATTGATAATATTAATTCATAGAAAAGTTACAGCAAATTTAATCATTCATAAAATGAATTTTTAGTTTAAAACTGTATGTGATGGGAACCGCAGAAATATTGACCAATATCAAAAAGTAGGCGGTTTTATTTGTGGCAGGTGTTGGTATCGTTTCCAATGTTTGAAATTGCTCGAAAAAGAATTATATAAGGTATTATATTCATATGCAATATGTTGGAAAATATAATAGAAAAGTGAATCTGATTCGACAACATTGTTAAAACGATAGATGTTTACAAAAAAGGTTTATTATTATCCTATTTAGGATATTAATAATATAGAACTTTACAAAATACACATTTAGTAAGGAGAGGTAGAGAATATGAAAAAGCGTGTATTAGCATTAGTAATGTCAACAGCGATGATTGCATCCGTGTTGACAGCATGTGGCGGTGGAAACAATGATGCATCGACACAGAACACAAACAACACAGCAGATAACAATGCATCTGCAGACAACAACACAGCAGCAGATAACAATGCTTCTGCTGATAGTAATGCATCTGCTGACAACAGTGCAGCAGGCGAGCAGACCATGGATTTCGGAAGCGGCGAGATCAAAATCTGGGTTCCTGATGCAGTAACCGGCGTAACAGAGACTTTGTGTAACTCTTTCTTTGAAGCACATCCTGAGATGAATGGTTATACAGTAAAAATCGAGCCAATGGGCGAGGGTGATGCGGCTGGTAATGTAATTACAGATGTGGAGGCAGCGCCGGATCTCTATGCATTTGCACAGGATCAGATGGCACGTCTCGTTACGGCAGGTGCACTTACCACAATTAATGGTGATTATGCTACTTTTGTACTTGAAGCTAATGATGAAGGCGCAGCAGCGGCAGCAAAGGTGGGCAGTGAGGTTTATGCATTCCCATTAACATCTGACAATGGATATTTCATGTACTATGATAAGAGTGTGATAACAGATCCTTCCTCACTGGATCAGATCATTGCAGACTGCGAAGCGGCAGGCAAGAATTTCTATTTTGACACAGGAAGCTGGTATCAGACAGCATTCTTCTTTGGTACAGGCTGTGAATTGTCATTTGAGACAGATGAGAAGGGCAACTTCACAAGCATAAAGAATACATATGCATCTGATAATGGATTGAAAGCGTTAAAAGCGATCAGAACAATGTCTGAGTCAAAGTGCTATATGGATGGTTCTTCGGTTGGTGATGCTGTGAACTGGGCTGCAATCGTGGATGGTACATGGGATTCTTCCTCGGCAAAGGATGTATTAGGTGACAACTATGCATGTGCTCCACTACCTAAATTTACAGTGGATGGTGAGACATTCCAGTTAGGCGGATTTGGCGGATTTAAGCTTATGGGCGTTAAGCCGCAGGCAGAAGCAGGCAAATTAGTTGTTTGTCTGGAACTTGCAAAATATCTGTCTGACACAGATGCACAGCTTACTCGTTTCAACGAGGTTGGCTGGGGTCCTTCCAATCTGACGGCACAGCAGGATTCAGCTGTACAGAATGACGAGGCACTTTCGGCACTTCGTCAGCAGCTTCAGTATACGATTCCGCAGGGACAGTATCCTAACGATTACTGGTCAGAGGCAGATTCACTTGGTGAGACAATCTGCGGCGGCAATTTCAAAGGCTATACAGATGAGCAGCTTATGGCGGAGCTTGAAAAATTTGCATCAAAGATGGATGCGCTTGTACAGCAATAAACTGACAGTTATGATCAGGCATAAAATGTAGTATAATACAAAAATTGATCAAAATTAGTAACAGAAAACAGTACGCAGCAGGGGACAGGTTCTCCTGCTGTGTATAACCACATGATAATCTGGAGGAAACTATGAAGGAAAATCGAATTGCCGGATTTTTTAAAGGAGTAGGGAATACTTTTGGATTAATCGGAACAGCATTCGCAAAGGGTGACTGGAAGACAAAGCTTTCTTTCATAATTATGGGATTTGGCTCTCTCATGAGAAAGCAGTTTGCCCGCGGAATTGCATTTCTTGCCGTTGAAATTCTCTACATTTGGTACATTGTGTCCTTTGGTGCAGGCTATATCAAGGATTTCGGAACTCTTGGAACTGTTGCAACTCGCGAAGAGCCTGCTTATTTTAATGGAGTAGAAATCGGAAAGACAACTGTTTTTGGTGACAACAGCTTTTTGATTTTGTTATTCAGTGTAATGACGCTATTTATTACCGCGTTATTCCTTATTATTTGGTATATCAATGTTAAAAACAATTATGAGTCACAAGTGAGGCTGGAGTCGGGGAGAAGGCTTCCAACGAATAAGGAAGATCTGCATAGTCTGTTAGACCACAATTTTGACAAGACACTCCTGGCAATTCCTGTATTTGGTGTGTTCCTGTTTGTCGTGGTGCCGATTGTTTTTATGATTCTGGTTGCATTTACCAACTATGATGCAAACCATCAGCCGCCCACCAATTTGTTTACATGGGTAGGATTTGAGAACTTTAAAAATCTGCTTTCTATAGGAGGTTCGGGGTTTGGTTCAACCTTCTTTACTGTCTTGGGGTGGACTTTGATATGGGCATTTTTTGCCACCTTTCTCAATTATTTTGGCGGAATGGCGGTTGCGATGCTGATCAACAAAAAGGGCATTAAATTTAAAAAAATGTGGAGAACAATTCTCGTAATGACAATTGCGGTTCCACAGTTTGTATCACTCCTCTATATTGGTAAAATGTTCGCAAGAGATGGTCTGCTTAACGGTTACCTGATGAAATGGGGGATCATTGACAGTGCGATTCCGTTCTGGACCGATCCTACATTGGCAAAGGTTATGATCATCGTGATTAATGTGTGGGTTGGTATTCCATATGTCATGCTGATGGCTACAGGACTTCTGATGAATATTCCAGAAGATTTATATGAGAGTGCGCGGATTGATGGTGCGAATCCATTTCAGATGTTTGTGAAGATTACCCTGCCTTATATGCTTTTTGTTACAGGTCCTTATCTGTTGACATCATTTACAGGCAATTTGAATAACTTCAATGTCATTTACCTGCTCAACACTGGATCTCCATTGAGTACTGAGCTGACTGGCGGTGCAGGACGAACAGACTTGTTGATCACATGGTTGTATAAGCTGACTGTCAATGATACAAACTACCGAATGGCAGCTGTAATTGGTATCATGGTATTTGTGGTAACGGCAGTGATTTCGCTGGTAGTATACAACATCTTACCTTCAGTAAAAGATGAGGAGGGATTCCAATAATGGAAAGTAAGAGAAGAATTACCAATACAATTATTTATATTATATTAGTGCTGATCAGTATCATATGGCTGTTTCCGTTTGTATGTTTGATATTGCAGAGTTTTCGCTCTTATAATGAAATGGGCGGCGGTATGGTTGATTATATCATTCCGAAGAAATTTTCGCTGGATTCCTATAGGTTCCTCTTTGATCCGAGCAGTAATTTCGTAAACTGGTACAAAAACACGTTGATCATCTCTATATTTGTGGCGATCGGTCAGACGGTATTTGTGCTTTGCACCAGTTATGTGCTTTCGAGAATGCGCTTTAAGGGGCGTGAATTATTGATGAGATTCTGGCTGATACTTGGAATGTTCCCAGGATTCTTAAGCATGATCTGTCTCTATTTCCTGTTAAAGCAGTTTGGACTGACACAGGAGGGCGCTGTTCCTGGATTGATTTTGATCAGTGTCGCAAGTTCCGGTATGGGATATTATATCTGTAAGGGCTTCTTTGACACGCTGCCAAAAGCGTTGGATGAGGCTGCAAGAATTGACGGCGCAACAAGGGCACAGATTTTCTTTATAATGATCATTCCGTTGGCAAAGCCGATCATAATCTATCAGGCGTTGGTAGCATTTATGGGACCATGGTGTGATTATGTGTTTGCATCTTATGTGGCATTCGGCAACAGTGCTAGTTACAACGTTGCTGTAGGTCTGCAGAGATGGTTGTTCACAGGTGACTATCAGGGGTACTTTACAAGATTCTGTGCCGGCGGTGTGCTGGTTGCAGTGCCTGTTACAATTCTGTTTATGTGCCTGCAGAAGTACTACGTAGAAGGTGTAACTGGTGGTGCTGTAAAAGGCTAAGACATTGAAGTCGTGGCTGGTCTTTGTTTAAGAAGTGGCTTTGACTGATAGAGAGACCGAGAAAAGTCATGGGACGAAAGCTGCATGAAGAAATATGGTCTGGATAATAATAAAAAAGATAAATATGTGATTTTGGGCGACTCCTGTTATAGTAATAGCAGGAGTCGTTCTAAAATATATGCAGATGTACAGGCAGTTAAAGAACTGTTCAAAAATAACTTGTGACAAGGACGCAGTATAAATATTTAAGGAGCTGTCATGAAATAACTTTCAATTTTGACGCAGAATAAATTCACACAGGCTAGGCGGAGGAGTGAGGCGTACTGGACGTACGCCGATTGACGACAACGACGCATGTGTGGATTTAGACAAGTCAAAATGAAAGGTTATTTCGTGACAGATCCTTAGCTACAAAGAAGAAAATCGCAGGAGGAGGCAAAGTAATATCTTACGTCAAGATTTTCTGATGTCTCAGATGAACATTTAGATATGCCAGCTACGCACAAGCTGGCTTGGCATTGTCATGAGTTATTTATTAACAGTTTTTTAGAAAATAGTGCAGGGTATTTCCGGACTGCGTGTTTGTAATACCAGATTTTTAGTAAAATGAAGAGGGATATGAGATATGCGAAAAAGATTTGAAAAACGTCCGCTTGGGATTGTGATGGCAGCTGTGATGGCAGCACAGCTATGTGCATGTGGAAATGCACAAAAATCAGACTTGCAGGAGACAGAGAAATCAAATGAGCCAGCGCAGGAAACTTCTAGCGCAGTAGAAAATACCAGTGGCGAGGGACAGACAGAGACCTCAGCTGCAGTTTCCGGTGAAGGGGAGAACGGTATAGAGGTCATAGATGCAATAGAATATGATTATGAGCAGGAATTAAATATTATCGATGACAATTACAGAAATTATTATGAGATTTTTGTCTATTCATTCTATGATTCCGATGGAGATGGGATAGGAGATTTGAATGGTGTCACTGAGAAGCTTGATTATATTAAAGATATGGGATTTAACGGGATATGGCTGATGCCGATCATGCAGTCCCCGACATATCATAAGTATGATGTGGTCGATTACTATTCCATAGATCAGGAATATGGCACTGTGGAGGATTTTCAGGCGATGATTGAGGAGTGTCATAAAAGGGATATTAATGTGGTGATTGATTTTGTTATCAATCATTCTTCATCACAGAACCAGTGGTTTGCGGATGCGTGTGACTATTTAAAAGGATTGCCTGAGGGACAGGAACCTGATTTGGAGGAGTGTCCTTATGTAGATTATTATCATTTTACAAAGGAGCAGGTTAATAATGACTATTATCAGGTAGGAGGAAGTGACTGGTATTACGAAGGAGTATTCTGGTCTGAAATGCCTGATTTGAATCTGGCAAGTGAGGCACTCAGGACAGAGCTTGAGGATATCTCGCGTTTTTGGATTGATCTGGGTGTCGATGGATTCAGGATGGATGCTGCCATGCATTTTGAGGAGAATGATATAACTTTTAATACAGAAACGTTAAACTGGCTATATAATTTCTGTAAGAGTCTGAATCCTGATTTCTATATGGTGTCAGAGGTTTGGGCAGGCAAGGCTATAATAGAGAATTATTATACAAGCCTGACGCCGAGTATGTTTAACTTTGATGCTGCGGATGCGGAAGGCAGATTGATTAAAGCAGCGCGGGGAAATTATAAGGCGGCAAGTTTTGTGGAGAACATGGTGGGATATCAGCAGGATTTTGCAGGTAAAAACCCCGATTATATTGATGCGCCATTTATCACAAACCATGACATGGGGCGTGTTGCCAACGCGCTTATGAAAGATGCCAATGACATGAAGATGGCAGGCGGTTTGTTGATGACGATGAATGGCAGCCCATTTGTGTACTATGGGGAAGAGATCGGAATGTCAAGTTCTGGTCAAAAGGATGAGAATAAGAGGCTTCCGATGGTTTGGTCAGACTCCGATACGACTGGTATGACAAATGGACCTTTGGATGCTGACAAGGATATTGTCTTTGCGTTTTCAGGAGTTGAGCAGCAGTTAAAAGATTCGTTTTCCATATTGAATTATTACAAGAGGGCAGTGCGGCTGCGGAATGAGAATCCTGAGATTGCGAGAGGACAGATTGAAATAGTAGAGTCATTGACCGAGGGAAATCAGGCGGCGATCACAA
Organism: uncultured Lachnospiraceae bacterium; assembly: GCA_947175175.1. Classification (GTDB taxonomy): domain Bacteria; phylum Bacillota; class Clostridia; order Lachnospirales; family Lachnospiraceae; genus COE1. The sequence continues at coordinate 12,940 of CAMWLV010000070.1, read as the reverse complement.
AGTCATATGAAGGCAGTATAATTGGTATTGTATACAATACTTCAGACGAGAGGCTTATGGTCGGATTGGAAGATACAGTGCTTGCGGATATGAAGATTCGCGGGTATCTAACTTTGAATGGAGAAGTGGTAGAGCTTACGGATGGTGTGCTGTCAATGCCTGCGCAGTCCATTTGCATTTTGAAGTAAACGGAGTTTATACGTGGGGCGTTTTGAGGTAGAATGTGCCACGGTACATGTAAAAGCGAAAAGATTTTATCAAGAAAGTCTTTTCGCTTTTTTATGCACACGGGCACCCAGAGGAAGTATGTCAGCTGGAGCTGACGGGTGCCCGGCGCGCGAGTAGGGGAAAAGGGCATTCCCTACTCGATTCGTGTGCAGAGCTTGTTTTTGAGAATTGGAAAAAGTACCTTGACTTTTATGACAAAGATCAATCGTCTCTTGTATTTTATCGAAAAATATATTATAGTTAAATACGGAAGATTTCTAAGGAGCTGTTCAGAAATAACTTATTTCGGAGGAAGAAATGAAGCTTTATATCATACGTCATGGGGAGACTGAATGGAATGTAAAGAGACGTTTTCAGGGACGATCAGATATCCCGCTAAATGAGGAAGGGCGCAGACTTGCCCACATCACGTCAGATGCCCTAAAGGATGTGCCTTTTACGAAAATATATACAAGTCCACTAAAGCGGGCCTATGAGACAGCTATGATCATAAAGGGAGAACATAATATCCCAGTGTTTGAGGAACCTAGGATCATAGAGATCAGTTTTGGAGAATACGAGGGACTTTGCTGTGGAAAGGAAAATTACAATATTCCAGATCCGGAGTTTATGAATTTCTTTGACAAACCAGAAGTGTACAAACCGCCTAGGGGGGCGGAGGGAATCGAGGAATTAAAGGCAAGAACTGCTGATTTTTTGCAGGAAATTGTGCATAATAAGGATATGGAAAATGATACAATATTAGTGTCGACGCATGGCGCTGCACTGCGGGGGCTGTTATCCAATATCAACAATGTTGATATCAAGGATTTCTGGAAGGGCGGCGTGCACAAAAACTGTGCGGTTACCATAGTGGATGTGAAAAATGGTCAGACAGTAATGATTGAAGAGGGGAAGACATATTATTAAGAATATAAGGAACCATAAAAAGAATGATATGGTTCCTAACGAAAGAAGGCGTCACAGTTTTGGAAAATGAATATAGCAAGGTAAAAGTAAACAACGAGATGGATTTCTGCTCAGTTACAGAGCCAGAGGTTAAGACAACATTGGAGAAGGCATTTATGAAGGCGCGGGTTTCCTACTTTCTCAGATGGGAGAAACCTAGCTTTTGGTCCAAAATATTTGGCGGAGGAAAAGTCAGAGTTGTATTTTGTATCAATTCAGCTCAGTTAGAGACGGCAGATGAAGTGCTGAAAGAACTTGGGGATTTTGAGGGAAACATAAAGATGCTGAAAACGAAGTCAAACAACAAGATTGGTTTTTAGCAAAACAGAGCAGGAATAAGAGTATTTTCTTAGTCCTGCTCTGTTTCCTCTCAACTGTTTCTTATTAACGCTTTTCATTATCCTCATAATATTCGTCGTCGGAGTATTGTTCATTGTCTTCATAGTATTCGTCATCAGAATATTGTTCATTATCCTCATAATATTCGTAGTCAGAATACTGTCTGTTATCCTCATAGTATTCATCGTCAGAGTACTGTTCCTCCTCATAATACGCACCGTTGGAATACTCGTAGTCCCCGTAATATTCATCATCAGAATATTGTTCGTCTTTATAATATTCATCGTCAGAATACTGCCCATCTTCATAATATTCATCATCGGAAAACTGCTCGTCCTCATAGTAATCGTCTTCGTAATATTCATCTGTGCTATCGTTGTCTTTCCGAAAGAGGCTGTATACAGTGTAGCTGATCAGGGCTATGACGCCTACAATGGCAACACCCAGAACAATAACAACAGGAGTGTCAATCAGTTGGGAGACCACTGCGGTGCTGCCATCTTCAGAAGAATTGTCTTCCGTTTGGATTTCACTGTCAATATCATTGTCTGGTGCTTCGACTGGTGGTGCTTCCTCTGGATTTGTGTCAGGATTTTCCGAGCCGGGGTTTTCGGCAGCCGGAGTTTGGGCAGCTGGAGCCTGCGCGCCGGCAGGAGGAGTGGCGGATACAAAATCTGCAAGGACGTATCCAACACCACCTGAATATTGGATCTGATACCAATTATCAGCTGTTTTTCCAGTAACGGTAATTTCCTGACCATATTTGAGTGTTCCGAGTTTACTATGATTTGTGGATGGACCACTGCGGACATTCAGTCCTTTCTGTGATGCGGCATAAACTGTGATCTGCATCGGCGTAACATCAGAAGTACCTTGGTCAGCAGGTGTGGACTCAGGCGATGGTGTCACAGTCGTGGTATCAGCAGGTGTCTGCGGTGTGTTGGTTGTGCTGTCAGCAGGTGTTTGTGGGACAGTTGACTGTGGAAGCGGAGTAGTTTGTACAGGAGGGGCGTCTGTGTTGGAAGGATTCGTGCTGGGCGTTTCTGTGGGGACAGATGAGCTTTCTGTCTGGGAAGTCGTTTCAGCAGCAAACACTGACAATGCAGGTGTGGTGGTAAAAATCATCACAGCTGAGGTATATACAATCATTTTTTTGAGTATTTTTTGCGTATAAAATGTGTTATCCACTTGGGGATTCCTCCTTGTTGACAGAGTACTTTCAGGCACTGGAAATTTACAAGAGTACTCTTTATTGTAATATATAGTAAATGATGCCCATTTGTGTGAACATAATGCCTGACGATATTATAACATGTCTGCATACAAGATTATATATTAAAAATAAATAAATTTTCTTGACATTTCATAAGAGATTTAATACTATTATAAAATATAAATACTCTTGTGAAAGGTAGTACTGGGTTTATTCGCCCTTTGCTGTGGAGTTTACAGTAAAGGGTTTTTTTATGCACAGTATTTACAGGAAGGAGAATAATATGGGCAGAGAGTTGGCTAAGACCTATGATCCACATGGTCTGGAAGACAGGATTTATCAGAAATGGCTTGATAAAAAATATTTTCATGCGGAGGTTGACAGGAACAGGAAACCGTTTACGATCGTGATTCCCCCTCCAAATATTACTGGGCAGCTTCATATGGGGCATGCACTGGACAATACAATGCAGGATATCCTGATTCGCTTCAAGAGGATGCAGGGTTACAACGCACTCTGGCAGCCGGGAACGGATCATGCCAGCATCGCTACAGAGGTTAAGATTATCGAGAAATTAAAAGAGGAGGGTATTGATAAACATGACCTCGGGCGTGAGAAGTTTCTAGAGCGCGCATGGGATTGGAAAAAGGAGTATGGCGGGCGTATCATAAGCCAGCTCAAGAAGCTTGGTTCGTCATGTGACTGGGACAGAGAGCGTTTTACGATGGATGAGGGCTGCAATAAGGCTGTCACAGAAGTTTTCTGCAAAATGCACGAGAAAGGTTATATCTACAAAGGTGCCAGAATGATCAACTGGTGTCCTATATGCAACACGTCAATATCGGACGCAGAGGTTGAGTATGAGGAACAGGCAGGACATTTGTGGCACATTAAATATCCGGTTCTGAATGAGGATGGTACAGAGTCTGGTGAATATCTGACTTTTGCAACTACCAGACCAGAGACGATGCTCGGTGATACTGCGGTAGCGATTCACCCGGAGGATGAGCGGTATGCCCATTTGCGGGGAAAGAAACTGATGCTTCCGCTGATGAACCGTGAGATTCCGGTTGTTGAGGACACCTATGTCGATATGGAATTTGGTACAGGTGTTGTTAAGATCACTCCGGGGCACGATCCGAATGACTTTGAGGTGGGAAAGCGGCATGATCTGCCAATTATCAATATCATGAACGACGATGCGACGATCAATCAAAACGGCGGCAAGTATGCAGGTATGGAGCGTTATGAGGCGAGAAAGGCTATCGTGGAGGAGCTCGACAGTATGGGGCTTCTCGTTAAAGTGGAGGATTACAGCCACAATGTAGGCACACATGACCGCTGTAAGACGACGATCGAGCCGCTTGTAAAACAGCAGTGGTTTGTGAAGATGGACGAGCTGATCAAGCCTGCTGTGGAGGCTGTCAAAAATGGCGATATCAAGTTGATTCCAGAGAGAATGGATAAAACCTACTACAATTGGACAGATAATATCAAGGACTGGTGTATTTCCAGACAGCTTTGGTGGGGACACCGGATACCGGCTTATTACTGTGATGACTGTGGCGAGATCGTTGTGGCAAAGAGCATGCCAGAGGTTTGTCCGAAGTGCGGCTGCAGGCATTTCACACAGGATCCGGACACACTTGACACATGGTTTTCGTCGGCGCTGTGGCCTTTTTCGACGCTTGGGTGGCCGGACAGGACGGAGGATCTGGACTATTTCTATCCGACAGATGTGCTTGTGACAGGGTATGACATTATCTTTTTCTGGGTGATCCGTATGATCTTCTCTGGCTATGAGCACATGAAAGAGAAACCATTTAAGACCGTGCTCTTCCATGGGCTGGTGCGCGACTCACAGGGCAGGAAGATGTCAAAATCACTCGGCAACGGTATTGACCCGCTGGAGGTGATCGAGCAGTATGGCGCAGACGCGCTTAGAATGACTTTGATCACAGGCAATGCTCCCGGAAATGATATGCGCTTTTACTATGAGAGGGTGGAGGCAAACAGGAATTTTGCCAATAAGATCTGGAATGCATCACGATTTATCATGATGAACATAGAGGGGAAAGAGGTCACGAATGCATCGGATTCTTTGGAACCAGCGGATCGCTGGATCATCTCGAAATTAAACAGTCTTGTAAGAGAAGTTACGGATAACATGGAGAATTTTGAACTCGGTATTGCAGTTCAGAAGATTTATGATTTTATCTGGGATGAGTTCTGCGACTGGTATATTGAGATGGTTAAGCCAAGACTTTACAACTCAGACAACGCGGAGTCACAGAACGCGGCACTGTGGACATTGAAGAACGTACTGATCGATGCGCTCAAGCTCCTGCATCCGTACATGCCGTTTATCACGGAGGAAATCTTCTGCACACTCCAGTCAGAGGAAGAGTCCATCATGATTTCAAGATGGCCGGAATATGCAGAGTCACACAATTTTGCAAAGGACGAGAAGGATATCGAGATCATCAAGGAGGCAGTGCGTGGCATCAGAAATGTGAGAACAGAGATGAATGTGGCGCCTTCAAAGAAAGCACATGTATTTGTTGTGTCCGACAAGGCAGAGATCAGAACGACTTTTGAAGAAGGGAAGCTTTTCTTTGCGTCGCTTGCTTATGCATCTGATGTCACAATACAGGGCGATAAAAATGGGATAGCCGATGATGCGGTTTCTGTAGTGATCGCTAATGCAAACATCTATATTCCTTTTGCGGAACTGGTTGATATCCGCCAGGAGATCGAGCGTCTGGAAAAGGAGGCAAAGCGCCTGGATGGCGAGCTTGCGCGTGTTAACGGTATGCTGAACAATGAGAAATTCATGTCGAAGGCACCCGAGGCAAAAATTGCTGAGGAGAAGGGAAAACTGGTAAAATATGTACAAATGAAGGAACAAGTTACAGAACGGCTTGCACAACTAAGGTAAATAGTGGTACAATAAAGACATAAAGAGGCAGGGGTGCCTTCTCGGAGGTGAACAAATGGTTAATGTCAAATCTTATGTCAGAATAGCAGAGGATAAAAAGGAAGCGTGGCTTTACTTGTGCGCACCGGAAGAAGGCACAAGATACGAAAAGCCAGAAATCATGAGATATCTGCAGCTCAATGGGGTAGTGGCAGGTATCAATGAATCACATGTTGCAGCGATGTGTAAGAAGCAGATTTATGACCGTGAGGTGAAAATCGCGTCTAGTGAAAAGGGAGAACCAGGAAGCGCGGGACATTTTGAATTTTTCTTTAGTACAGAGAAACCAAAACCTGAGATTCGGAAGGATGGGACAGTAGATTACAGAAGTATGTCCCTGGTACAGAATGTGGAGGAGGGGCAGCTGCTTGCAGTATATCATCCTGCCATTCAGGGTACTTCAGGAAGAGATGTCACGGGCGCGGTCGAAAAAGCCAATACCTATAAAGAGCTCAGACCGCTTACTGGTAAGGGAATCAGCAATGAAGAGGATCCGAACAAATATTATGCAGCGAAGTCTGGTAAGATCGAATATGATGGCGTCAGTAAACTGTCTGTGGTAGAGGTGTATGAGATACAGGGCGGCTGCGATTACGCCAACAACGCACTGGTGGACTTTAACGGAGATGTCATCATACATGGAAATGTGGAGGCGGGCGTCACTGTGCGGGCAGGAAAGAGCCTTACGGTTGAGGGTGTTGTTGAGTCGGCAAATATCTCGGCGGGCGGTACAGTATGTCTCAAGCGCGGTATGCAGGGAGCCGGCAAGGGTGAGATTGTTGCGGGCGGCGATATTTTCACAGAATTTATCGAATACGCGAAAGTCAGTGCGGGTGGCACAGTGCAGTCCAATGTCATACTAAATTCCAAAGTTACTGCTGGAGACCAGATTACACTCACAGGTAAGAAAGGTCTGATCGCAGGAGGGTATGTGCATGCGATGATGGGGGTAAAATGCCAGAATGCAGGAAACCAGTCGGAGATAAAGACAGGAATCCATGTAGGAGTAATGCCTGAGATCATGGAGCAGCGTAGCGCTATGAATGAAGAGTACACGAGGCTGAATCAGGAATTGGATGAGGTGGCAGCGGGGATGGCGAAGATTCTGCGTGTCAGACAGCAGACAGGAGAGCTCAGCGAACAGCTTCAGGCACATCTCGATGATCTGAAGAAGAAAAAGAGTGATATTTATATCAAATGTATCAGGGCAAAGAAACAGGTTGATGATCTTGAGAAAATCATTCTGAAATCAAGAGAAGCGAAGATTCGGATCAGCGGGAATGTTCATAAGGGAACAGTGATCAGTATTGACGACAATAGAATGGTGATCAACCGGGATACAAGTTTTATGGAGTATTCTTCACAGAATGGTGTCATTGTCGGAACGGTAGTGGTAATATAAATTTATTAAAGGGTTCGCGTTCTATGGCGGACTCTTTTTATGCGCACAAGCGCCCCAGGGAAAATGACAGCTGTGGCAGACGGGTGTTGGAAGCATAAGGAGTGATGGATTGTGAGAGAACGAATAGCGCGCAGTTATGCCGAGGCAGTGTTTTTATTGGAAAATGTACCCAAATTCACGAAAAAGAATCTATTGGAAGATACGAAAGGATTTTATGAATATATACAAAGTTGTGAGAATGGCAGATATTGTGAGAAAAATTTTGGAAAGGTAATCCATGTAGCGGGAACAAATGGAAAGGGATCTGTCTGCGCTTTCCTGCAAAGTATATGCGTGGAAAGCGGTTACAGGACTGGAATGTTTATCTCACCACATCTTGTGACGACCAGGGAACGTTTTTGTATTGATGGAAGCATGATATCGGAAGAGGAATTTGTAGAGGCATTTAACTGGCTTTCTAATAAGCTTACGGAGTATCGCTGCATCAGACAAGATTACTGCCCGACATATTTTGAACGGTTGTTTTTTATGGGAGTGTATGTGTTTGTAAGGGCGGGCGTTGATATTGCGATACTGGAGACGGGACTGGGAGGACGCCTTGACACGACTAATGTGGTCAAAAATCCAGTAGTGACAGTGATCACAGAGATCGGATTGGATCACATGGCTTATCTGGGGAATACGATTGACAAAATAGCATCGGAAAAAGCAGGGATTATCAAAGCTGGAGTGCCTGTCGTATTTTCGGATAGAAGAAAGGCAGTTTCTGATATTATACGGGATAAAGCAGCAAAATTGCATTGCAGATGTCATGCAGTGTCGGAAAATGACTACAAAATAAATGAAATTCAGAAAAAATTCATTGATTTTTCCGTTGTCAGTCGTTATTATGATTATGGTAGACTGATAGCGGCTACCACAGCAGTCTATCAGGCAGAGAATGCGGCGGTTGCTGTCCGCACCTGCGAAGTCTTAAAAAAAGATTGTGGTTTTGAGGAGTTTACGGTAGAATCCATAAGGGTAGGAATCAGAAAGATGCACTGGTCATGCCGCATGGAGGAGGTAAAACCCGGAGTATTCATCGATGGGGCACACAATGAGGACGGGATTGCGGCGTTTGTTCAGTCCCTGAAACAGTCGCCGGATTTACGGAATGCAGGGAAAGACAGATGTGTGCTTATTTTTTCTGCGGTCAGGGATAAGCAGTATGATAAGATGATAGAGATGCTCTGTGGGCTTCTTATGATTACGGATTTTGTAGTCACACAGATTCCGGGGGAACGGGGAGCCAATCTGGAGGAGCTTGGAAAGATATTTGATCAATATGTCAATAAGGATGCACAGAGGATATATACTTATGAGAAGATAGAGGATGCGCTTGCTTTTGGTTTGTCAGTCAGGGGAGATACGGGTAAGGTATATATCGTCGGTTCGCTGTATTTGGCAGGGATTGTGGAGAGCAGTATGGAGGATTATGATGATAGATTTTGAGGAAGAATTGAAGAAGTTCCATCCGAGTCTGGAGGTTGAGGATGTGGAGGACGCAGTATATAATCAGGATGTGACAGACCTTGCGGATGTGTTGGTAAATCTGGTCAAGGAATCGAAGGAAGAAGAATAGGGGAGCTTGATATGTATTGCTATAATTGTGGCTGTCTGTTGACAGAGAAGGATTTTTGTACCGGCTGCGGCGCTGATGTGGGACTGTATAAAAAGATTATGCATGCGGCAAACCGCCTTTACAATGACGGATTGGAGAAAGCGAAGGTTAGGGATTTGTCGGGAGCAGTGTCAAGTCTGCGGCGGTGTCTGAAGCTGGACAGATGCCACGTCGATGCAAGAAATCTGCTGGGACTTGTGTATTTTGAGCGGGGCGAGGTTGTAGCGGCGCTGAGCCAGTGGATCATCAGCAAGAATACCAGGAGCGAGAAAAATATTGCAAATGACTATATTGACATGATACAGAATAATCCTGGGAGGCTTGAGGCGTACAACCAGACGATCAAAAAATATAATATGGCGCTTACATATTGTCAGCAGGACAGTCTTGATCTGGCTGTGATACAGCTCAAGAAAGTAATCTCAATGAATCCGAGATTCGTGCAGGCGCGGCAGCTTCTGGCACTCCTTTACCTGAAGAATGAGGAGTGGGAAAAGGCGAAAAAGGAGCTCGACAAGGCGCTCAGTATCGATGTGAACAATACAATGACACTCAAGTATCTCAGGGAGGTGGATGAGATGACACCAACCGAGGATGAGCACATGCGGAAAAAGAAGGAAGCAATCGTATACAAGAGTGGCAATGATACTGTAATACAGCCAGTTGGAAAGAAGGACAGGTCTTGGCTGCAGACATTGGTGAATATGCTGATCGGAGTGGCGATTGGTGTGGGAATAACATGGTTTCTGGTATTGCCATCGAGAATACAGCAGGCACAGAACGCGTTCAACGAGCGGTATAAGGCGGTCAGCGAACAGCTTGATGCAAAGACAGTACAGGTCAATGAACTGACTGTACAAGTCAGCGAATTGACACAGGAGAAAGATTCTCTGTCAAGCAGTCTGAGTGCAGCGCAGGCAGATAAAGTACAGCTACAGGCGAACACGCAGTTGATTGAGGCGGTTTTGATGCACATGAACGGGACAGGGGATGAGATGGCGGTCGCGGATGCCCTGGAGAAAATTGATGGGGAATACATGCAGAATGAGGCTACAGAGAGTTATAAGGCGTTGTATGATGCGTTGAAAGGCAGTATAGGTAAGGTAGTGGCAAAGAAGAGCTACGATGCAGGTTATGCGGCATTTCGGTCAGAGGAATATGACATCGCCATTGTAAATCTAGAGAGAGCATACTCATATGACCCGACAAACGGAGAGGCACTGTATAATCTCGGCAATTCTTATAACAAACAGGGAAATCTGGATAGGGCGGTGGAGATCTACGAGCAGGTGGTGGAGTTGTTCCCCAATACAGCGAAAGCGAGAAAATCGGAAGGTTACATAAAGGAAATAAGAGGTGAATAAGATCACACAAAATACACGAAAGAGGACATGCCAAACAGGCGTGTCTTTTTTTATGCACATACTGATGTTAATTCGGCGGCGTGCGGGTAGGAAAAGTCTTCCTTACTCAATTATCAGAACAGGAGGAGTATGAATGGAAAAGAAAATGGAGGAGTATGCGATCATTGACAATTACCTGTGTATCAGGATGCCAGGGGAAGTGGATCATCATGGTGCAGCGGGAATCAGGGAATGCGCAGACAGACTGATACTAGACGACAAGGTGAAAAATATCGTGTTTGACTTTGAGGACACGACCTTTATGGACAGCTCAGGGCTGGGAATCATCATCGGCAGGTATCGGAAGATTTCGTGCTTTGGCGGAAAGGTGTATGCGATCAACGTAAGTGAGCGCATCAGCAGGATTCTCAAAGCATCGGGGATGTCATCTATCATAGAAATTGTGTCATAGCACATAAATGCAGAATGATGTTGTTTGATATCAGAAAATATTAGAAAGGAAGTAACTATAAAAAACAGTATAGTTACAAAGGGAATATGATTTTATATGGAAAATGAGCGCACAAAAAATGAAATATGTATGGAGTTTGATGCCATATCAGAGAATGAGGGACTTGCGCGCGTGGTAATCGCAGCATTTTTGTCAAGAGTAGACCCGACAGTTGATGAGATTGAGGACGTGAAAACAGCTGTGTCTGAGGCAGTTACCAATGCCATTATACATGGTTATAAGGAGAGAGGAGGCCGTGTTGTCATGCGCGCAAGTCTCTCGATAGAAAATGAGCTGTCGGTGGAGATTTCTGACAGAGGAATCGGTATCGCTGATGTGGAACTGGCAATGCAGCCGCTTTTTACCACTGGGGCAGCGAACGAACGGTCCGGTATGGGATTTTCCTTTATGGAGGCTTTTATGGACAGGCTGGAGGTGGAGAGCGTTGTCGGAGAGGGAACCTGTGTACATATGTGGAAAAGTTTTGGCAGCAGACAGGAGGAGTCTGCGCCGATTCTGCAGGCAGCAGTGTGGAACAGAAGCGGCAGGGCGTGACATATGGAGGAGAGAGAACTTTTTAACAGGGCACAGAGTGGAGATAAGGAGGCAAAGGAACAGTTATTTGAGAAAAATACAGGGCTTGTGTACCATGTTATGAAACGTTTTGCGGGCAGAGGAAGCGCGAACGGGGTAGAGACAGAGGATTTGTTTCAGATTGGCGCGATAGGGCTTGTGAAGGCGATTGAGAAGTTTGATATGGATTATGGTGTGTGCTTTTCTACGTATGCAGTTCCGGTGATCATGGGGGAGATACGGAGATTTCTGAGAGATGACGGAATGATAAAGATCAGCAGGAGCATAAAGGAAAATGCAAGGCAGCTTAATAAGTTACGGGAGGATTTCTGGCAGCGTATGGGTAGGGAGCCGATGCTGTCAGAGCTTGCCCGGGAGTCAGGGCTTGCCAGGGAGGATATCATCACAGCGCTCGACGCAGGACGGGAGGTGGAGTCGCTTTACAAAACAGTGTATGAGTCCGACGGCAGTGAAGTGCTTCTGGTGGATATGCTGGGCAAGGAGGGAGAGAGTGAAGAGATTGTCAACAAACTGCTTCTGGAAAAGCTTTTGAATGAGCTTGACGAGAAGGAGAGAAGCCTGATTCGGCTGCGGTATTTTGAGAATAAGACCCAGATGCAGGTGGCAGGTGATCTTGGTATGAGTCAGGTGCAGGTAAGCCGTCTGGAGAAGAAAGTATTGCTGCGGATGCGGCAGGTGGCAATGGCATAAAAAAATGTGTGTTTGATGGAGCTGGGCTATAAAGTTTGGTGCGAAGAATGCCGATATTTAAAATAACTGGTAATATAGGGAAAGGACGCCCTATTTGATTATAATTTATATAGAAAGGTTGGTATGAACATGAATGGAATCAATTACAGTTCAATCTTGAACAATACAGGTCTTTTTTCAAATCAAACAAACAAGGAAGAGGCAGCTTTTACAGGAAATGTTGCAGGCGTGAATAGACGGGCACAGAACAGAAAATCCACGGCAGACAGCAGACAGACAAATGCGGACAAGGATACATATGAGTACAGTGGACAGACACGTGATGTAAAGGCAGGCTACAGCAGGCCGAAGCGCACAGAGTCATCTGAGTACAAAGCACTTGATGCAAATGGTGTGCAGGAAGGCATCGAGCTCAGCGATGCAGCAAAGAATCTGCTGGCAGAGCTCAGAGAGAAGTATGGGGATATGGAGTTCGCTGTAGCACAGTGGTCTACAGACGAGGAGCAGGACTATTATGCAAGCTTATCCGATAAAGCGTATAGTGTGCTGATCAATCCTGAACTTTTGGAGAAGATGGCGACAGATCCGGCTGCAAGGGAAGAGTATGAAGCGATCATCAGCGGTGCAGGTGATAAGTTTGACACATTGAAGGAAGAGCTTGGCGAAGATGCGGATAAAGTCAAAGGCTTTAGTATTACTATGGATAAGGACGGAAGTGTTTCTTATGCAGTAAAGCTTTTGAAAGATATGGAAGAGAGCAGCAGAGTAGACAAGAAGACAGAGCAGGAGCGCATCGAAGAGAAGCGTGCGGAGAAGAAAAAGGCTGAGAAAGAACGGCAGGAGAAGGTTGTACAGAAGAAGCAGGAGACAGAGAAGGTGGAGGCTACTTCGATTGAGGAGTTAATCAAGGCAATCAAAGCAAAACTGCATCCGGAAGAAGCAGAGAAGACAGATGAGTCAGAGGAAGTATAGAATCAATATGTAACACAAAAGCGGAACAAATTACGTATATAGTTAAGTCCGCTAAATCCCTAA
>CAMWLV010000069.1 GCA_947175175.1 uncultured Lachnospiraceae bacterium | reverse complement strand
GGTACGTGGGTTTGACACCACGAAGTGGTTTTGCATGGCTTGATGCTTGTAACAGAGAACCGAAGGAACTGTTACAAAGTTTTCCTGTTCTCGATGGATATTATTTGTATCAATTTGGAAAATGGAGAAGCAGTTGGCAATAAAATAAGACCACATATAGCAGGATTAGGGTCTGCTATATGTGGATATTAAATAGTTGTTATTCTTTGTCTCTGATCTCGCTGTGGAGCTGCTGCAATGATTTCACATCGGCATTGCCATGTTTCTGTACATATAAAATGCCTTTTGCGGTGGCTCTTGCTCCGGCGATTGTGGTCATGTATGGAATTCGGCCCTTGATTGCAGCCTTTCTGAGATAGCTGTCGTCATGGACACTGTCCTTTCCGACTGGGGAATTAATGATCAGGTCAATATTTCCATTTGTGATAAGATCGAGTATATGGGGGCGTCCCTCATGGAGTTTCTTTACAAGCTCTGCCTCAATACCCGCCTCTGTAATTAAGTTGTATGTCCCCTGAGTTGCGAGAATCTCAAAACCGGCATCATGGAACAGCTGTGCAATTTCGACAACTTCCGGCTTGTCCTTGCCGTTGACGGAGATCAGCACTGTTCCGCTAAGCGGCAGCTGTGTCTGGGTTGCTTCCTGCGCCTTGTAGAATGCCTCGCCATAGTAGGGTGATAGTCCAAGTACTTCGCCAGTCGAGCGCATTTCCGGTCCAAGTACCGGGTCCACCTCCGGAAACATGTTGAACGGGAAGACGGCTTCCTTTACGCCGTAATACGGAATGTCCTTCTCCTTCAGGTTCGGAACAGGGGACGGGCGTGAAGTAATCTCCGATGTAATAATGTCAGTCGCCAGCGGCACCATGCGGATATTGCACACTTTGGAGACAAGCGGCACAGTACGCGATGCACGCGGATTTGCCTCCAGCACGTAAACCTTACCTTTTTCTATTGCATACTGCATGTTCATCAAGCCCTTGACATGCATTTCCTCAGCAATTTTCTTTGTGTATTCCTTGATGGTGGCAACATTTTCTGCTGTGATATGCACGCTTGGTATAATGCAGGCGGAGTCACCGGAGTGGACGCCTGCAAGCTCAATATGCTCCATGACTGCAGGAACAAAAGCATGTGTGCCGTCGCTGATTGCGTCCGCCTCACACTCCAGTGCATGGTTCAGGAAACGGTCAATTAAAATTGGTCTGTCGGGAGTTACGCCGACTGCCGCATTCATATATCCTGCCATGCTTTCTTCGTCATATACGACTTCCATGCCACGTCCTCCAAGCACATAGGATGGGCGAACCATAGCTGGATAACCAATTTTTCCGGCTATTTCCAGCGCTTCCTCAACGGTTGTAGCCATACCGGCTTCCGGCATCGGAATGCCAAGCTTGTCCATCATGGAGCGGAACAGGTCACGGTCTTCTGCAAGGTCGATCACAGAAGGGGGAGTGCCAAGGATTTTTACACCATTTTTCTCAAGTTCTGAAGCTAAGTTGAGCGGCGTCTGACCTCCGAACTGTGCAATGACACCGAGCGGTTTTTCTTTATGATAGATGCTTAGTACATCTTCCAGTGTGAGCGGTTCAAAGTAAAGCTTGTCAGAGGTATCATAGTCCGTTGATACCGTCTCTGGATTGCAGTTTACAATGATAGTCTCAAAGCCAAGCTCTTTCAATGCCAGTGATGCATGGACACAGCAGTAGTCAAACTCGATTCCCTGCCCGATTCTGTTTGGTCCGCCGCCGAGGATCATGACCTTTGGCTTATCTGTTTTGACAGCGTTTTTGTCCCGGACGTTTTTTTCGTCCGTTGCATTGTAGGTGGAGTAGTAGTATGCACTGTCGGGAGTGCCGCTTACATGAACGCCTTCCCATGCCTCCTCCACACCGAGTTCAATCCGTTTGCCTCTGATGGTATCCTCCGGGATCTCCAGAATCTGGCTCAGATATTTATCAGAAAAACCGTTTTTCTTGGCAGAAATCAATGCCTCGTCAGATGGAAGGGAGCCTTTTGACCTGACAAGCGCTTCCTCCTCTTCGACAAGTTCCTGCATCTGTTTTACAAAGTAGTGTTTTACCTTGGTGATGTCAAAAATTTCGTCAACGGTTGCTCCCTTTCGCAGTGCCTCGTACATGATAAAATGGCGGTCGCTGGAGGGATGAGCGAGCATGAGCAGCAGTTCTTCCTTTGTCCTGGTGTCGTAGTCTTTGGCGTGTCCAAGTCCGTATCTGCCTGTTTCGAGGCTTCGGATTGCTTTCTGGAACGCTTCTTTATAGGTCTTGCCGATACTCATAACCTCGCCGACAGCGCGCATCTGTGTGCCGAGCTTGTCCTCAACGCCTTTGAATTTTTCGAAAGCCCAGCGCGCGAACTTGATCACGACATAGTCTCCGTCGGGAACATATTTGTCCAGGGTGCCGTATTTGCCGCACTCAATATCCCTGAGTGTCAATCCGGCTGCAAGCATGGCAGAGACAAGTGCGATCGGGAAGCCGGTCGCCTTGGAGGCAAGTGCGGAGGAACGGGAAGTCCTGGGGTTGATCTCAATCACGACGACGCGGTCGGTGACAGGATCGTGGGCAAACTGTACGTTGGTGCCGCCGATAACCTTGACAGAATTCACGATACGGTATGCCTGTTCCTGCAGCCGTTTTTGGAGCTCCTCAGAGATTGTGAGCATAGGAGCGGAGCAGAAGGAATCACCAGTATGTGTTCCCAGTGGATCAATATTTTCGATAAAGCAGACTGTGATCATGTTGCCCTCGGCATCACGCACAATCTCAAGCTCCAGTTCTTCCCAGCCAAGGATTGATTCCTCGACGAGAACCTGTCCGACAAGGCTTGCCTGCAGGCCGCGTGCGCAGACAGTCTTTAATTCTTCCTTGTTATAGACGAGTCCGCCGCCTGCGCCGCCCATGGTGTATGCGGGGCGGAGTACAACGGGATAACCAAGCTTGTCAGCGATAGCGAGTGCCTCCTCGACACTGTAGGAAACCTCGCTCCTTGCCATCTCAATGCCGATTGCGTCCATGGATTTCTTGAACTCGATGCGATCCTCGCCGCGCTCGATGGCATCAACCTGCACACCGATCACCTGTACGTGATATTTGTCAAGAATACCCTCCTTGGCAAGCTCGGAACAGAGGTTTAAGCCGGATTGACCTCCGAGGTTTGGAAGGAGTGCGTCCGGGCGCTCCCTGGCAATAATCTGTTCTAAGCGGCAGACATTTAACGGTTCGATGTAAGTTACATCTGCAATTTCCGGATCGGTCATGATGGTGGCAGGGTTTGAGTTTACTAAGACGATCTCATATCCAAGTTTGCGAAGCGCTTTGCAGGCCTGCGTTCCAGAGTAGTCAAATTCACACGCCTGTCCGATGATGATCGGACCAGAACCGATTATCAGAACTTTGTTGATATCATTTCTTTTCGGCATAATAAACCTCCGTTTTTATTTTTAATTTCACAGCATTCTCTTTAATCGCCGCATCTAGGCGGCGATTTTTTCACATTGCATAACCAGCTTCAAATGCTGCCTTGTTGATTTCGACGGTTTTTGGCGGAACAGTGGACTCTATGACTTCAAGCCACTGTTTTTTGTCAAAATCCATGCGTTTTGCGGCAACACCGACGATGATTGTGTTAAACACTTTGGCATTCCCGAGTTTTTTTGCCTCTTCCATGGCATCGACATCGACCACATTGTAGTCTTTTTTCAAGTTTTCAATTATATTTTCAGGATACTGTGCAGCGCCTGTCACAACAGTGATGGGATCGATCCGCTGGTCATTTACGATGATGACACCGTCCTTTTTCAGAAAATGGGCATACCGCAGAGCCTCCAGTTTTTCGAAAGCGATCAGCACATCTGCCTGTCCTTCCTCCACGATGGGTTCGGCAACAGAGTCGCCATAGCGCACGAAAGTGACAACACTTCCGCCGCGCTGCGCCATGCCGTGTACTTCGGAGAGCTTTACGTCATAACCTGCCTTTGTGATGATTCCGCCAAGGATACGGCTTGTGAGCAGTGTACCCTGACCGCCCACGCCTACAATCATAATATTTTTCGTAGTCATTGTCCTGTCCTCCTATTCTTGTTTAACCCATAAATTTGGGCGTATGCCCGTATTTATCGTGTGAAAAAACTTCCGTATACGGGTTTTCACACTGGTTTTATGGCATCAAATTTGCAGCGTTTCATGCACAGGCCGCAGCCATTGCACATGGTATCATCAATTTTGACGGTTCCGTCCTCGTTTTTGGTGAGGGCAGGGCAGCCGGGAACGAGGCACATGCCGCATTTCTTACAATTTTCAGGGATTGTAATGCATTTTGCATTGGTGGCCTGTGATTTTAAAAGGGCACAGGGAGCGCAGACGATCAATACAGATACTTCATCGCGTGCGACTTCGCGCTTTACAAGCTTTTCCAGCTCGTCAACATCAAAGGCATCAACCTCGTATACATGCTCGACTCCGATTGCCTTACACAGATGGTAGAGACTGATTGCTTTTGTCTCCTTGCCGTTGAGCATCTTTCCGGTGGCGGCATGATCCTGATGTCCCGTCATGCCAGTGGTGGAGTTGTCAAGGATCAGCACTGTGCCGGTGGATTGGTTGTATACCATATTCATCAGGGAGTTGACACCGGTGTGCAGGAATGTCGAGTCACCGATCAGTGCAACCCAGTTTTTGATGTAATCTTTGCCCTTTGCCTTTTCCATACCATGCAAAGTAGAGATAGAAGCACCCATGCATACAGTCGTATCTATGACATTCAACGGTGCGACTGCGCCGAGGGTATAGCATCCGATATCGCCGGCACCGTGGATGCCAAGCTTTTTTAAGACTGAGAAAGTGCTTCTGTGCGGACAGCCGGGACACAAGATCGGAGGGCGTGCTGGAACCTGTGCAGGTGCTGCGGCTTCGATCTTAATGCCAAGAACGCGCTCACGGATCATGTTGGCGCTGTACTCACCTTGTAAGGTAAAGAGTTCCTTGCCGATGCAGTCGATGCCCCAGGATCTGACCTGTTCCTCGATCAACGGCTCGAGTTCCTCGAAAATATAGAGCTTGTCAACCTTGGAGGCAAATTCTTCGATCAGTTTTCTCGGGAGGGGGTGTACAAGACCAAGTTTTAGCACGCTGGCATCTGGCATTGCCTCCGCAACATATGTATAGGGAATACCGCTGGTAATAAATCCGACAGAGGTATCCTTGTAAATTGCTTTGTTGATTGCGAAACAGCAGGCGTCTTCTGCCATCTGTTTCAGGCGGTTTTCCACGTGTACATGACGGCCTTTGGCGTTTCCGGGCATCATGACATGTTTTGCCGCATTTCGCTCGTAGGGTTTATCGGGAATTTCCTGCCTGTCCTCTAGGGTGACAGGTCCCTGTGAATGCGCAAGTCTTGTCGTGGTTCTTATCATAACAGGTGTGTCGTATTTCTCGCTGTACTCGAAGGCAAGCTTGGTGAAGTCCTTTGCCTCCTGGGAGTCAGACGGTTCTAATACGGGAACCTGCGCCGCGCGCGCCACGCAGCGGGAGTCCTGCTCATTCTGTGAGGAATAGAGGCCAGGGTCGTCCGCCGCTGCGAGGACAAGTCCTCCGTTTGCTCCAATATAGGATACCGTGTAGAGTGGATCACTTGCCACATTGACACCAACCATTTTCATGGACGCCATAGCGCGCACGCCGCTGATGGACGCACCGATGGCAACTTCCATGGCAACCTTCTCGTTTGGTGCCCACTCTGCATAGATTTCCGGGTATTTTACGATATTTTCACTGATTTCGGTGCTGGGTGTTCCGGGGTAAGCACTGGACACTTTGACGCCGGCTTCATAAGCACCACGGGCAATTGCTTCATTGCCCAGCATGATTTTTGTTTCGCTCATTTGTTGATTCCTTTCCTGTTGTCGTTTTTTCATTGCTCTTAATCACACACCAATACTTTTATGATAGTGAAAAAAAGAGATTACGTCAATCATTTTAATGTGTTTTTTGACTGGAATTTTCCAACAGTATATGTAAAGATATAGATACAGTCTCTGATTGGAATTTTTGGACTGTACTTTGGGCACTTAATCGACAGTTAACAGGATTATTGCCTTGTGATCAGCTTATTTTAAAGTACTCTTGAAGCGCCGCACGGATTTCTTTGCGAAAATCAACGTCGCCTTTTGTAACACCTTTGACAATCTTGCCGCGGTACTCAATCTCGTATGGTTTATCCTCGACAGGGATAAAGTCATCGAGATAAGCCCAGCGGTTTGTATTGCCATTACTGAATTCGCGGTTAAGCCACAGATCAAAGTCTGCGCCGTATCTTTTCAATAAGTCCAGAATCTCAAACAAGTGCTTTTTCGCCGCATCATATTTTTGCTCCCGCTCATATCCGGATTCCCCATAGCGATGTAAGATCTCATTTGCCGCTGTTGCAAGTGTTTGAAGCGGCAGCACTGTATACCCTAAAAGAGGGTGTGGGTAGGATTCCTTATTGGGGTCAGCTCCCAGTTCAAGCAGCCTTGCGATTAATTTGACATAATTCTCTGAGCGTTTAAATTCGCTGTAGGGCAGACTGTCAAACGCACCATTGATTGCATCACACAGTACAGGCATTGGCATAAAATAATAATCGTCGGTGTCTGCAGGCTGGTCGGCTCGGTTTTCCATAAAGTCAGGATCTGCACCATTATCAAGAAGCAGGTCGATAATCTCAAATTGTCCGCATTTAACCGCCACCTGGAGCGGAGATTGTCCTATGTCCTTTTTGGGTCTTGTTCCCGTGTAGATTTCGTTTACAACAGCGGAATTTTTAGCTATCCGTGCGCGGATTTTTTCAATTTCCCCATGACGGATTTCTTTAAACATTGTGTTCATAAAATGTCCTCCATAAAATTTGATTCGCCTGAGCTTTATTCTACCACAGCTGCATCTGCGATTCCAATAAATTTTATTTCTACATATGTGCCATTCGCTATTGTGCTCTTGTATCAGTTTTTCATTCAGTTTCTTTCCAATAAATTTTAAATGAAAAAAGAGGTTTACTTTGCCGCTTTAAAGTGGGATAATGTGCATAGCTGAAAAATTACAGTGATTATTTGGGATAAAAGGAGTAAAAACAATGCCAATCACAGATATTTTGGAGAGAAACTGTAAACTATATGGAAATGATATCTGTCTCGTGGAGATCAATCCTGAGATCAAGGAGACACGGCGTGTCACATGGAAGGAGTATGATCTGATCGAGCCTAATCCTGTGACACATTATCGTCGTGAGATTACATGGAGTGTATTTAATGAAAAGGCAAACCGTTTTGCCAATATGCTGATTCAGAGGGGCATCAAGAAGGGAGACAAAGTGGCAATCCTGCTGATGAACTGTCTGGAGTGGCTGCCGATCTATTTTGGTATTTTAAAAACGGGTGCGCTGGCAGTGCCGCTTAATTTCCGCTATGCATCAGATGAGATTGAGTACTGCCTGAACCTGGCGGAGGTTGATGTCCTTGTATTTGGGCCGGAGTTTATCGGACGTGTGGAGGAAATCGCGGAGAGCATCAGCAAAAATCGCTTGTTATTTTTTGCGGGAGACAGCTGTCCGAGTTTTGCGGAGGACTACAACAGTCTCACAGCGAACTGTTCCAGCCAGACTCCGATGATCGCATTGACGGACACAGACGATGCCGCGATTTATTTCTCATCGGGCACAACGGGATTTCCTAAGGCGATCTTACATAACCATGAAAGTCTGATGCATTCGTGCAAAGTGGAGCAGAACCATCATGGACAGACGAAGCAGGATGTATTTCTGTGTATTCCGCCGCTGTATCACACTGGAGCAAAGATGCACTGGTTCGGAAGTTTTCTGGAGGGAAGCAAGGCCGTTCTGTTAAAAGGAACGAAGCCAGAGTTCATATTGGATGCCGTATCAAAAGAAAAGTGTACGATCGTGTGGCTCTTAGTACCATGGGCGCAGGATATTCTCGATGCGATTGACAGAGGCGATGTCAAGCTTGAGGATTATGAGCTTTCCCAGTGGAGATTGATGCACATCGGTGCGCAGCCAGTTCCGCAGAGCTTGATACAGCGATGGAAAAAGGTATTTCCACATCATCAGTATGACACAAATTATGGTCTCAGTGAGTCGATCGGACCAGGTTGTGTGCACCTTGGTGTCGAGAATATTCATAAAGTCGGTGCGATCGGGAAAGCGGGCTATGGCTGGCAGGTGAAGATTGTCGATGAAAGTGGCAAACAGGTAACACGCGGCGAGGTTGGAGAGCTTGCCGTAAAAGGACCAGGTGTCATGACATGCTACTATAACGATGAGCAGGCGACAAACGAAGTGCTTCGCGACGGATGGCTGTTTACAGGGGACATGGCGCAGGAGGACGAGGACGGTTTTATCTTCCTCGTGGACCGTAAGAAGGATGTCGTGATCAGCGGCGGTGAGAATATCTACCCTGTTCAGATCGAAGACTTCCTGCGCACGAACAATAAAGTGAAGGATGTGGCTGTAATTGGTATTCCAGACAAGCGTCTGGGAGAAATAACAGCTGCTATTATCGAGATAAAAGAGGGTATGGACTGCACGGAGGAAGAAATCAACGAATACTGCATGAAGCTTCCGAAGTATAAGCGCCCGCGTCAGGTGATATTTGCGGATATTCCGAGAAACCCGACTGGCAAGATTGAGAAGCCGAAGCTTCGGAAGATTTACGGCGGCGAAAGTCTTGTGGCTGCGCAGAATAAATCATAGAATTTGATAAGATGATAGCAACACAAGTGTTATCGAGGAGCGAGAGATGGATTTATTTGAGTACATGAGAAATACAGCCAAAGAAAAGGAGTCACCACTTGCCGCAAGACTAAGACCTACGACGCTTGAAGAGGTGGTGGGGCAGTCGCATATTATTGGCAAGGACAAGCTCTTATACAGGGCAATCAAGGCAGATAAAATAAGCTCTGTTATCTTTTATGGACCTCCTGGGACAGGAAAGACAACATTGGCAAAGGTAATTGCCAACACGACGAGCGCTGAATTTACTCAGATTAACGCGACAGTTGCCGGGAAAAAGGATATGGAGGAGGTCATTGATAAGGCAAAAGAAACACTTGCTATGTATGCAAAACGCACGATTTTGTTTATTGATGAGATTCACCGCTTTAACAAAAGCCAGCAGGATTATCTGCTTCCTTTTGTGGAAGACGGGACGATTATACTGATCGGTGCAACGACGGAAAATCCTTATTTTGAGGTAAACGGGGCGCTGATTTCACGTTCTGTGATCTTTGAACTTAAGCCGTTGGAGAAGGGTGCTGTCAAAGAGTTGTTAAAGAGGGCTGTATATGATACAGAGAAGGGTATGGGGAGTTATGATGCGGAGATTGACGAGGACGCACTGGAATTTCTGGCGGATTTGTCAGGCGGCGATGCAAGGCATGCACTGAATGCCATAGAGCTTGGCATTATGACAACAGACAGAAGTGAGGACGGAAAAATTCACATTACAGTCGATGTAGCACAGGAGTGTATTCAGAAACGGCGTGTATTGTACGACAAGACAGGTGATAATCATTATGATACAATATCGGCATTTATCAAAAGTATGCGTGGCTCTGATCCTGATGCAGCGGTATATTATCTCGCTAAAATGCTCTATGCAGGAGAACAGGTTGCTTTTATCGCAAGGCGTATTATGATCTGTGCCGCGGAGGATGTGGGAAATGCAGATCCTATGGCGCTGAACGTGGCAGTGAGTGCATCGCTTGCAGCGGAGCGCATTGGCATGCCGGAAGCGCAGATTATTCTTGCGCAGGCTGTATCCTATGTGGCTTGTGCACCAAAGAGCAATGCCGCGTGCAATGCGATATTTGCGGCAAATGAGGAAATCAGCAGAAGTGGGAATCTGCCGATACCGACACACTTACAGGATGCACATTACAAAGGAGCAGCGAAATTGGGACATGGAACAGGTTACAAGTATGCACATGATTACAAAAATAACTATGTAGAGCAGCAGTATCTTCCATATGAGCTTACAGGAAAGAAGTTTTATGAACCGTCGTGGAACGGGTATGAGGCAAAAATCAGGAAACATATGAAGAGAATAAAAGCGGAGGCAAATGGAGGAGACTAGAAAAGCTCCTCCATTATGTATTTATAGATTTGCTCATTTTTTTTATACCAGTTTTCGCAGATGGTTTCTGCCATATCCTCCGCGGGAACAGAGATTTTGATATTTACAAGCTCGCTATTTTTCTCACTTGCACTCAATTCTGCCTCGTATTCTCCCGATGTTGTTTTATAGTATTTGGCTGTGATGGCGGCTTCGTTTTTCAGTTCAAGGTGTCTTTCGGAGAGAAACGCATCAATGTCTGCGATGATGGCATCCCCGATGCGGTTTCCGAAATAAGACAGCGTATTGCGCCCTTCTTCAGTGATGGAGAAGAGGGTGCGGTTTAGGGAAGCGTCTGTCTTGATCAGCTCTGTATCTTGTAAGTCGGCGATCACTTGCTGCAGCGTCATGAAAGTGGTGTATTCTTTTTCAAGGATAAAACTGCTGATCTGTGAGTAGGACAGTTTAAAGTTCACTTTATCTAACATATATAGGACAATCAGTTTGTATAGTGTTAATGGATCTTGTGCCATGGATCATTGCTCCTTTGGTTTTCATGCTTGCTATTTACATTTGACAGGTTTTAGACTGCCATGTATCACGCCGCCGCATTTCCTGGTGAAGCGTATTGAGGACACGCCTCTTGTCAAGACTCCACAGAGGGGCAAGCAGCAGATCTTTCGGACCATCACCTGTCACGCGATGTATTACCATGTCAGGAGGCAGTACCTCAAGACAGGAGATTATGATATCAATATACTCCATCATATCAAGAATATCAAATGTTTTCTTTCTATATAATTCGACTAAATCTGTGTTTTTTAGAATATGCAACAATTGTAATTTAATTCCGTCAATGCCCTTTCTGGCAAGAAAATGACAGGTTTCGAGCATCATAGATTTATCCTCACCGGGAAGCCCGATAATAACATGTGCTATTACTGGAATAGAGATTTTGCGGAGTCGGATTATAGCCTGTTCAAATACAGTAAGCGGATACCCTCGCCGTATTAGTACAGCAGTGTTTTCATGAATAGTCTGTAAGCCAAGTTCGATCCAGATGAATTTGTCATGATATTCGCTTCTTAACTTGTCAAGCAGCGAAAGCACATCGTCACCAAGGCAGTCAGGTCTGGTGGCGATGGATATTCCGACAATAGAGGGCTCGTCAAGTGCTTCGCGGTAGAGGAGTTCTAGTTTTGCGATGGGGGCATAGGTGTTTGTGTATGCCTGAAAGTAAGCAATAAAATGACGGCCGATATTTTTGCTGTGAAAATACTGCTTTCCACTTTCAAGCTGGGTGGCAATGGATATTTTTTCAGATGTTTTTTTGGCAGCAAAATCGCCGCTTCCGCCAGCACTGCAGAAGATACAGCCGCGGACACCGCATGTCCCATCGCGGTTTGGACAGGTCATGTCGGTATCAAGGGCGATTTTGTATATTTTTTCGCCATAGTTCTTTTTAAGTTCATAGTCCAGTGTGTGATAGGGTTTGTCGTTCCAGAGCATCATCAATCCAGTCTTTCTTATTTTACAATGTGTGACTTGACTGCTTCGGCAACAAGCTCTGCGACTTTTGGATTAAAGGCTTCCGGCATAATATTGTCCTCATTTAATTCGTCGTCGGGCACAAGTCCTGCAATCGCATTGGCGGCGGCGAGTTTCATCTCCTCTGTGATCTGTGTAGCGCGTCCCTCAAGAGCCCCCTTGAAGATGCCTGGGAATGCGACAACATTGTTGACCTGGTTCGGGAAATCACTCCTGCCAGTGCCGACAATACGGGCACCTGCAGCCTTTGCCACATCGGGCATGATCTCTGGTGTGGGATTTGCCATGGCAAAGAGGATGGAATCAGATGCCATGGACTGAACCATTTCAGGTGTTACAATATTCGGTGCAGACACACCGACAAAGATGTCAGCTCCTTTCAGGGCATCAGCAAGTGTCCCTGTCTCGTTGTTTGGGTTTGTGATCTTTGCCATCTTTTCCTGCATCCAATTTAAGCCTTCTGTAGAGGTTGACACGATACCGACCTTATCGCACATGATCACGTTTGTAAAACCGTATGTCAACAGAAGCTTTGTGATGGCGACACCAGCACTCCCGGCACCATTTACGACGACCTTACAGTTTTCCTTTTGTTTTCCAACCACTTTGAGCGCATTGATAATACCGGCGAGTACAACAATCGCGGTGCCGTGCTGGTCATCATGAAATACCGGAATGTCAAGGATTTCTTTCAGGCGTTCTTCGATCTCAAAGCATCGCGGCGCGCTGATATCCTCGAGGTTGATACCGCCGTAAGCCGGAGCGAGCCATGTGACGGCCTTGATGATCTCCTCGGTGTCCTGTGTATCAAGACAGATGGGAACAGCATTCACACCGCCAAATTCTTTGAAAAGAACTGCCTTTCCCTCCATGACTGGCATCGCAGCGTATGGACCAATGTTACCAAGACCAAGAACTGCGCTGCCGTCAGATACGACAGCCACAGTGTTGGCTTTCATGGTATACTGATAGGCGGCTTCCTTGTCCTCGGCAATAACTTTACATGGTTCTGCCACGCCGGGAGTATATGCGAGCGATAGCGCTTCCCTTGATTTGACAGGGGTTTTGGACACTGTCTCGAGTTTTCCGTTCCATTCTTTGTGAAGACATAACGCCTGTTCTTGAATTGTCTTTTGAATTGCCATATGTAAAATCTCCTTATATTATAACATTTAAAATCCTTTTGTTAAAAGCATTCTTTATATAATGTATAATAAAACTTTGCAAATCGCAATAAATTCTTCTTTCTATTTTGAGAAAAGTGAGGTATAATATAAAAATCAGTATGTATTGAATGAGTGCAATGCTGTATTGGTATATGGATGTTATTGTTTGTATACGTCAATTAAAGTAGTGGGGATTATGCACCAGATTATAATCAATTTGTGTGTAAAAATGTCATTGTTTACGTCTTCAATGAGCAAAATTGTGCCAAAATCAGATGGGGTGTGAACAGTAACCACTGTACAGATGAAGTCTGTGATTACATCTGATTATTTTTATAACATTTCAAAATGTTTTCCAATTTAAAAGTATAATAAAATAAGTAAAATTTTTTTCTATTTGTACGCTTATCATCATACTGTATCAGTAGCTGTGAGATACAAAATATGGTGTGTATGGCAGAGCGGGCGGAGGATGGCTGCAGTGCAGTTTGAGATAGACAAAATCGGATATCAGACATATATGACGATCGTGTCAGGGAATACATCCATCGGTATGTTACAGTGATCAGACTGTTGTTTTCAAGGGCATTTGTGAGGGTGTTGACAACGAGGTTTATTTTGTGCGTTTTGATATTGACTGGCTGGAGATGATTTCAGTTCAGGAGTTTGCAGCGAGAAAGAAAGCAGGAGATTTTATCGTATTGTTGACAGATTATTATGGAATAGAAATCTATCCATATACTTTATAATGATACAGCTGTGCATAAGCAGGATATTTTATTTTTTAGAAAGGTGGAAACAGGTACATTTTATGAGGGAGAAATACGAATCACTGGCACTTGCCGAGCTGAAAGAAATTGCAAAGGCACGTGGAATGAAGCGCATAAGCGGACTGAAAAAGGCTGAGCTGATCGAAATGATGCTGACGGAGGATGAGAAGGATAAGGAGGCAGGAAAGGATGTTGAGCCAAAGCCTGTGCTTCGCGGCATGAAGGAGCCATCATTTGCAGCAGCATCTAATAATTCCGGCGACAAGGTGAACCGCTATGAGCGCAGGGAGAAGACCCCGAGAGCGCAGAGCGGGGATAACACAGAGCGTCCGCCGAGGGAGCAGAGGCCATATGCTGTTGACAATAACAATAACAATAATAGTAATGCGGAACGTCCGGTAAGGGAACAGAGGACAACATCGGAAGGAACGGAGAACAGACAGTCTGACGAGAAGTTTCCGTCAGAGCTTGACAGCGGTATGACAGCAAGGGGAATCCTCGAGGTGATGCCGGATGGTTTTGGCTTTATCAGAAGTGAGAACTTTCTTCCTGGTGAGAATGATGTGTATGTGGCACCAAGCCAGATCCGTCGGTTCGGACTGCGCACAGGTGATATTATAGAGGGAAATACGCGTATCAAGACGATGAACGAGAAGTTCAGTGCACTATTATATCTGAAGAAAGTAAACGGTTTCCCGCCTGAGTTTGCTACGAGAAGGCGCAACTTTGAAGATATGACGCCAATCTTTCCAGACAAGCGCATTAAATTGGAGACACCGGGAGCCAGTGTGGCAATGCGTATCATGGATCTGATGAGTCCTGTCGGAAAAGGCCAGCGTGGTATGATTGTGTCGCCGCCCAAAGCCGGTAAGACGACTCTGTTGAAGGAAGTGGCAAAGTCGATTCTGAAAACGGCATCAGATATGCATATGATTATTTTGCTGATCGATGAGCGTCCAGAGGAGGTTACGGATATCAAGGAGGCGATCCAGGGACCGAATGTCGAGGTGATCTACTCGACGTTTGACGAGCTTCCAGAGCATCACAAGAGGGTTGCCGAGATGGTGATCGAGCGAGCAAAACGCCTTGTGGAACATAGAAAGGACGTCTGTATCCTGCTTGACAGTATCACCAGACTGACGCGCGCTTATAATCTCACTGTTCCACCAAGTGGACGTACTCTGTCAGGTGGTCTTGACCCGGCGGCGCTGCATATGCCAAAGCGTTTTTTTGGAGCGGCGAGAAATATGCGTGAGGGCGGAAGCCTTACAATCCTTGCCACGGCACTTGTTGAGACAGGCTCCAAGATGGATGATGTGGTGTACGAGGAGTTCAAAGGAACCGGCAACATGGAGATGGTACTCGACAGGAAGCTTTCCGAGAAAAGGGTATTTCCGGCAATTGACATACCAAAGTCTGGCACAAGACGCGAGGATCTGTTGTTGACACCAGATGAACTCGAGGCGATCAATGTGATGCGCAAGGCACTTAATGGCTTAAAGTCGGATGAGGCGGTTGATAAGATACTGGATATGTTCTATCGAACGAAAAACAATACAGAGTTTGTGGAAACAGTGAAAAAGATGAAATTTATCTAATCGTAAAAATTTTAAATGAAAAAGTGCTTGCATAGAACGAAAAGCTATGATATACTAAAAAAGCTGTTTATGCAGACAAGTATCAGAAAAAGAAAATCGTATTCATTATAACTATAGAGAGGTGAAAGCAATGAGAGAAGGAATCCATCCAAATTACTATCAGGCAACTGTTACCTGCAACTGCGGCAACACTTTTGTGACAGGTTCTACAAAGCCTGAGATCCACGTGGAAGTTTGTTCTAAATGCCATTCATTCTACACAGGACAGCAGAAGGCTGCATCGGCTCGTGGACGTATTGATAAGTTCAATAGGAAGTACGGCGTAGAAAGCAAATAAGTAGCGGAAACAAGGTTGAGGTAAAGATATCTCAACCTTTCGTTTTATACATTTTATTTAAGAGGTATGATAAATGGCAAAGAAGAGACAGACACAGTATTCCGGGATAGGAGGACAGGCTGTTTTAGAGGGCGTGATGATGAAGAACAAGACGAAATACGCCGTAGCAGTGCGCAAGCCAGACGGGGATATTGATGTACAGGTAGAGGAATATCAGGGAGTCTGCGGGGACAAGAAGTTCGCAAAGCTACCATTGATCAGGGGCGTTTTTGCCTTTATAGATTCCCTCGTGCTGGGTATGAGGGTGACGATGCACTCAGCATCTTTTTATGAGGAAGAGGAGGAAGCGGCAAAAGAGGAGACAAAAAAGCCATCAGAGGGCAAGGCAGATGATATCATGATGGGAGTTACAGTGGCGGTTTCTGTTGTAATAGCCGTGGCGCTCTTTATGCTTTTGCCCTTTTTGATATCGGATTTATTGGGAAAATATATCCGCAATGCGAGTCTTGTTGCAATATTGGAGGGCACTTTGAGAATCCTTATCTTTGTGGGGTATATCGCTTCCATATCACTGATGAAAGACATCAGACGGCTGTATATGTATCACGGGGCGGAGCACAAATGCATTAACTGTATTGAGAGAGGGCGGCCGCTCACGGTGAAGAACGTCATGAGGAGTTCCAGACAGCACAAGCGCTGCGGAACCAGTTTTCTGCTGTTTGTTGTGCTGGTGAGTGTGATCGTATTCTTTTTTATCCGGGTTGATAATATGGTGTTGAAGCTCGTTCTGCGGCTGCTTCTTGTACCAGTGATCGCGGGGATATCTTATGAGATCATCAGGATTGCCGGAAAGAGCAATAATATCCTGATCCGCATCATATCGGCACCGGGAATGTGGATGCAGCGTCTTACGACAAAGGAGCCAGATGAGGATATGGTGACGGTTGCCATCGCTTCTGTGGAGGCGGTGTTTGACTGGAAAGCATATCTGGCAGAGACATTTGGGTATGAGGCAGACGACTTATGACGTACAGGGAGTTTTATGAGTATGGGAAGTTAAAACTTGAGGCGGCAGGAATTGCTGAAGCGGCGCTGGACGCGAGACTTTTGCTTGAGTATATTTGCCGCACGGACAGAAATGAATTGCTTGTTCATGCAGACCGCGAGCGCAGCAGTATGGAAGAACAGTTTTACAGGACAGTTATCGAGAAAAGGGCGGCGCGGATTCCGCTGCAGCACATTGTCGGCGAACAGGAGTTTATGGGGCTTTGTTTCAAAGTGAATGAATATACACTGATACCGAGGCAGGATACGGAAATCCTTGTTGAGGAGGCGATGCACTACCTTAGTGATGGGATGCGTATTCTTGACCTGTGCACGGGATCGGGCTGTATTCTGTTAAGCCTGCTGAAATACAGCAATGAGTGCGAAGGTATTGGTATTGATATTTCTGATAAGGCACTGATAGTCGCGAGGGAAAATGCACAGCGGATCGGGCTTGAAGCAGTTTTTCTCGAGGGGGATCTGTTTGCACCGCTTGCGGATTTTGTATCAGGTAAGACTACGGACAGATTATTTGACATGATTGTGTCCAATCCGCCTTATATTGAGACGGCAGTGATTGATACACTGATGCCGGAGGTGCGCGAACATGAGCCGATTTTGGCTCTTGACGGTGGAGAGGACGGGTTATATTTCTATAGAAAGATTGTTTCGGAGGCACCGATCCATATGAAAAAGGGTGCACATCTGCTTTTTGAAATCGGCTGTGAGCAGGGGGAAGCTGTGATGTCCCTCATGCGGAAGGCGGGATTTGAACAGGTTGAGACATTCAAGGATTACGCTGGACTGGACAGGGTGGTCAGCGGAGTGAAAGGATAAGTAGTAGGAGGTTTTGTGATGTTTGATAAGTTAGAGGATTTGCTTCATCGTTTTGAGGAAATCTTAAATGAGCTCAATGAGCCGACGGTAACAGAGGATCAGAAGCGTTTTCGGGCACTGATGAAGGAACAGAGTGACCTGACACCGCTCGTTGAGGCGTACAAAGAATATAAGAAATGTAATGAGACAGTAGAGGACTCTCTGGCTCTGCTGGATTCAGAGAGTGACGAGGAAATGAGGGAGATGTTGAAGGAGGAGCTGAATGATGCCAAGAAACGCATCGAGGAACTCGAGACGGAGATGAAGATTCTCCTTCTTCCAAAAGATCCCAATGATGACAAGAATGTCATTGTGGAAATCCGTGCAGGTGCGGGCGGTGATGAGGCAGCGCTGTTTGCAGCAGAGATTTATAGAATGTATGTCCATTATGCAGAAGGCAGACGCTGGAAAGTCGAGCTTGCGGAGTGTGAGGAAATCGGAATTGGCGGTATGAAGAGTGTTACCTTTATGATTTCGGGACAGGGTGCGTATTCTGTTATGAAGTATGAGTCAGGTGTGCACCGTGTACAGCGTGTGCCGGAGACAGAGTCAGGTGGGCGTATCCATACTTCTACCATCAGTGTGGCAGTGATGCCAGAGGTTGACGACGATATTGATATCGTGATTGAGGATAAAGATATCAGAATAGATGTTATGCGTGCGTCTGGAAATGGAGGACAGTGCGTCAACACGACAGACTCCGCGGTGCGTTTGACGCATTATCCGACAGGAATCGTTGTGTACAGCCAGACAGAGAAATCACAGCTGCAGAACAAGGCAAAAGCGTTTGCACTACTGAAGGCAAAGCTGTACGACATCGAGCAGCAGCAGCGCCATGATGCGGAGGCGGAGATGCGCAGAAGCCAGATCGGAACAGGCGACCGCTCGGAGAAGATACGAACTTACAATTTCCCGCAGGGACGTGTGACAGATCACCGTATTAACCTTACCATATATAAGCTCGACAAGGTGATGAACGGCGATATACAGGAGATTATTGATGCATGTATTGCCGCTGACCAAGCTGCGAAATTGGCGAAGATGAATCAGAATTGATAGAAAAAGGAGAGCTTACATTGACTTTAAGGGTTGATGTAAGCACTTTTTGTAAGTTCATATATTTTAAAAGACATACTATGAATTAGGAAAATAGGGGAAAGTACTATGGCAAAAAAGAAAAGGAAAGCAACACCTAAACCAAAGACAACTATCACAATGTTACAGGAGACAATATTAACTTGTTTGCAAATGGCATCAAGATGTTTTGTGTTGATAGGATGGAAAATCGCGGTGAAATTACGCTAAAAGAAATACAAAAATGTATAGAAGCTATCAGATTCGATATTAGTAAAGGCGCACAAAATCCTGCACATAGTTGGATAAAACGAATAGATTTTACTGGTTCTGACAAGTTATCTGACTACTATGAGGGTAAAAAGGCTACGCCTGCAGATATAGCAAATAATTTGCCCATACCTCGTCCAGCAATTGAAAAAGAACTAATAGATTCTATTCATAATAATACGATCACTGTAATAAAATCATCAAGCGGACAGGGAAAAACTTCATTGGCACTAAAAACGCAATTCGCCTTACAATCTGAATATACTCCATATCAAATATTGTGCTGTAATAATGTGCAGGAGCTTGGTCATATTGTAGATTTCTTCCGAGCCAGAACAAGACTTGGAGAAAAGCTGTTGATTTTACTTGATAATTTGGATGCACATCTGAGTAAATGGAACGAGCTTGCTCAACTTATGCAATCAGATGTAATACAAAATTATAAGTTGTTAGTAACTTCAAGGGAGAATGATTGGTATAATTATGGTGGGGATGTGAGCAATTTGCATTCCTTGAATATTATAAAACCATTTCTTTCAGAGGATGAGGCAGCAGAAATTTTTCGTACACTACAGCGTTCGGGATATTTGCATCCTGAAATGACAGATTGGAAAAGTTCATGGGCAAAGATAGCTGACAGGAAATTACTGATTGAATACGTGTATCTCCTTACACATGGAGTGATGATTGCAGAACGTATATCTGCACAAATAAAAGAGATTGGGACTTCTGCTGTAGGTGGCATCAAATTTGATATACTGAGAAAGGTATGTTTTGCGGATGTATGCGGAACGAAATTACCAACAAGGGAACTTTTGCAAAAGATGACGATAAAAACAGGGTGTGATATTCGAGAATTATTAAAAAGCATGGAGGACGAGTTTTTAGTCCATGTTAGTTTGGATGGAGATTATATTGAAGGTTTGCATCCAGTGCGGTCACAGCATATTGTGGATCGCCTGCACGAATATTATTCACT
>CAMWLV010000068.1 GCA_947175175.1 uncultured Lachnospiraceae bacterium | reverse complement strand
ATAATAAGGAGTATATTTTTAACACGAATAATGGCGGTTTGATAGAAACAAATCCTAATGGTTTTACGGATGAAGAAAAAAGGTTTTTATTTGAAAAGCGCTTTTGGGTTGAGGATCAGTGTGACGAAGTCTGTGAACTGGAAAAGGAAATCAATGAAAATATCAAGCAGGGCACTGGAAATTTAAGTCTTACGATTGCTTTGACATATCATTGCAATTTTAAATGTGTCTATTGTTTTGAAGATAAGAATAAAAAGACAATGAAAAGAGATACAGCGCAGGAAATCATTGACAAAATAGAGCATATATTGTCTATTAATAAATATAAAGTTTTAAAGATACATTACTTTGGCGGCGAGCCTCTGTTAAATATGAATGTATTACTTTATTTTCACGAAAAACTCCAAAAAATAGCCCAATATAAAGGTGTACACTACAAACCGTCCCTCATAACAAATGGCTCTATGCTTACAAATGAATTGATTTCATCAATCCATTTTGATACAATACAATTAACGTTTGATGGTTTGGAAAAAACACATAACAGCCTTAGAGTTTCAGATACCTTTCGATTTGAAGAACAGGTACAATTAATAGGAAGAATCCTGGATCATTCTGATACTAAAATAATAATGCGAGTCAATGTATGCAGGCAGAATCAATCTGAAGTAATGGACTTATATCAATATATTATGGGAAAGTACGGAAAAAAAAAGAATTATATTTAGCCCGAATCGAATGATAAAATTCCATGACGAAGATGAGTTTGATATGCTTAGCGTAAAAGAATTCGCAGATGTTTTATTAGAAATAAAGGATACAGTATCTGATGAATATCGGCTTCCAAATCCTGAAAGAACCCCTTGTGATTTTGTATACGGCAATGCATTTTCCATTAATACAGACGGAAATTGTGATTTTTGCGATACAGTGAAAGGCGAGGGTAATTATAAATTCAGAGATGTCGATGTGCGGAAAAAGAAAGCCATAAGCTTTAGGGAGGAATGCAGAACTTGCAAATGCCTTCCAATCTGTCTAGGAGGCTGTATTGTCCAGCATAACCTAAAGGCAGGCTCCTGTACATACGAAAAATATCATATGGAGCATATCATAAAGAATTATGTAGAAAGCCTTTCGTACTAATCCGCTAAAATGCAAGAATAGGAGCGCAAAAATGAAAACAAAAGTATTAAAAGAATATCCCTTTCAGGTTCTGATGATGACGATCACGTTTCTGATTACGATGATACTGCCCATACTCATGAGTTACCTGATCGACAACATTCTGGAAGCAGGCGATATGGACACACTGGTTCGATGGTTTGCGGTTACGTTCGGCGTGTCGGTCGTGGGAGTTCTGTTCAAATTTTATTTCTGCGTGTATTCCCCTGTAAAAATAGGCATCAAAAACACATTTCGACTGCAGACAAAATCGGCTTCGGATATCCTCAGGATGAACCAGTCATTGTATACGCAGAAGGACAAGGGGTATTATTATAATGTCTGCTCCAACAGCTGTGCTTCTTACGGCGACTTGCATGAAGAGATTCATCTGAAAATGATCAGCTGCCTGCTCTATATCTTTAGTATCCTTGCGGTCATTACCTATATCGATGTCTTTTTCGGCATCTTTTTTCTGGTCTATGGGACAATTCTTGTCGTGATCTCACTCAACAGTGCAAAACCACTCTATGCAATGCAGAAGGTGGTTTTGCCCACGCAGGACAAATATCTCGGTGGTATCCGCAATATTATCGAGAACAAGGCAGGTATCAATGCCATCCATACGGAGGAATACTTTGAGAAAGAATACGCGAAATACGTTGGAAATTATGAAAGGTTTGTTTTAAGATACCGGTTTTTTGAGTATTTTTGCGATTATCTGCCAGATATCATCAACCAGATCTTTGGCGTGGCATATCTTTTCATTGCCGCCATTCTTGTATTTCGCGGAAGTATCACTGCGGGCATATTGTTGATGGGATATCAGTATCTTGGTTATTTCTCGAGTCCGATTTCCAGTGTGTGCGGTATACTGATGCGCTATAAGTCAAATAAAATACATATCGAACGAGTCGATGAACTGACGCTTGACGCGGAGAAGCCAAATGAGTTGACAGCGTATCAGAAGGAGGCGGAGATAATTTTTACAGCCAATGATCTTAACTTTTACAAGGGAGATCAGCCCGAGGATTTTCTGTATCATATTCAGCATATGGAAATCAAGAAAAATGGTTTGTATGTGATCAAGGGAGAAAACGGAAGCGGTAAAAGTATGCTGATGAATCTAATCCTTGGAAATATCACGCCGCAAAACTGCAAGGGGAATTTTAGCGTTTCAAAGGACATCGGCAACAATACGTTTCTGACCTATCCCATTTTCACGGTTGACGGAAGCTTCGTGGAAAATTTGTATGAAAAACCTAAAATGGATCATTTGATAAAAATGCTGGGTATTGATTTTGAAGACAAAGAGATTACAAGCAATCCGATTAATCTGAGTTATGGACAGCAGCAGAAACTTGCACTGTACAGGGTATTTGCGTCGGATACGCCGATCTTTTTTCTGGATGAGCCTCTGTCCAATCTGGACATAGAGACACAGGAAAAGGTTATGGCATATATAAAGAGTCTGAAAGGCACTAAGACGATACTTGTAGTAATGCACAGCAGCGAGCTGGATGATGCAGCGGATGGCATCATCCTAATCAAGGATCATCAGGCGTCCATGGTAATCGAGTAGGGGATGCGCCACTCCAGTGGTATATTTCATCTGCATCGGCGTGTGCAATCAAGTAGGGGATGCACTTCTCCCCTACTTGCCGCGCGGGGCGCAGTTGTGCGTAAGCACATAATTTCCTTACTGCACCCCTGTGCATAAAATGGGCAGGTTTGAACACCTGTATGTTTCTGCCTCGTCGTGATTTCGGGGTTGCTGCCTGAACGCGCCGCCTCCAGCGCAGAATCGACGGGAAGTTTGACATCGCAGCAGATCAACAAGTAAATGATGCAATGCATACTGAATATGCAGTTCGCTAAGATTCATACCACGTAGTGGAGCAGATAAATCAACATGATTTGTCTGCTCCACTATAGCGAAAATGGAGTTTTTTATGGAAAATAATTTATATACTCAAAAGAATATTGCATTACTGCTGCTAGGACGAACGGTGTCCAAGTTTGGAGCGGCATTCTATCTCATTGCACTACCGCTGTATATACTGCAATTAACCGGAAGTCTTGCGCAGACAGGAGTGTTTTTTTCCTTGTCCAGCATTCCTGCCCTTACAGTAACGCCGTTTATGGGAGTCTTTGTGGAGAAGGTAAACAGAAAACATCTGATAGTGGTCTGCGATTTCCTAACGGCAATATTATACGCGCTGCTACTGTTCCCACTGGACACAAAGCCGTTTATGGCAGTATTGTTTGGCGTGACAGTATTCATCAATGTGCTGTCCCACATGTTTGAAATTGGTTCTAAAGTTATGTTCACAGAACTTACTACTCCTGAAACAATTGAGAAGTACAATGGAATCAAAAGCTTCGCAGACAACGCCGCTGCAGTTATTGCCCCAGCTATGGGGACGGTTGCTTTCGGTCTGCTGGGATTTCGTTTTGTAGTGCTGGTAGTGACGGCATGTTACGCCTTGTCCGCTGTCCAGGAGTGTTTTATCTTGTATCGGAAAGTGGAGAGCACGCCAAATCAGGAGAGGAAAAACTGGCTGCTCGAATTTGGGGACGGACTGAGGTATGTGGCAAAACAGAAAGACGTGCTTGCGTTATTTATAATGGTGATGGCGTTAAATTTCTTTGTGGCAAATGGGGAGGAAATCATCAATCCGGGGATTATTGTCCGAAAATACAGCATCTCGGAATCTTTGTTCGGAATGACCTCTTCCGCGGCAGTAGTAGGGACGCTTGCTGCCGGATTTTTTATTTTCAAAAACAAGAAGATTGATTTGCAGAAAAATATGAAGTACCTCCTCTTGCTCAACAGTATATTGATGGTTATGATTGGCATCGGCTCACTCTGCATGACAGCGGTTCCTATGGCATATTTTAGCTTGTTTTTGGTTTTTGAATTATTATTGGGTTTCGTTACTTCATGCGTAAATGTACCGCTGCTTTCCTCGCTGCAGACCCATGTCCCAATAAATTACCAAGGTCGCTTTTTTTCACTCTTGAGTTTTTCCTCTGGTTTATTAATACCAATGGGGATTACCTATACTGGATTTCTAGCTTCGTTGGTGGGGGCAGATGTAGCATATATTGTGAATAACGTATGTGTTATTTTCATTGTCCTTCTTTGCGGCACGTTTATTTCGTAGTAAGAATCTGTAGAAAAATCCTACAGTATCGAAGCCCGCAATTCCTCAGCGCTCTTTGCACTAAAATACACTGGTACAATGTCAAATATGGGATTGCATTCGCTCTGTCTCTCCTGTGATAGAGGATGCGATGCCCTCACGTAACGAGTACACTCGCTGTAAACTCTGGGTTGGAATCAAGGATCATCAGGCATCCATGGTGGAACCAGGAGTGTAAAGAAGGCAGGTTTGAACACCTGCCTCTTTCTATTTTTCGGCTTTCATATCATTACCCTACAGCATCGAAGCCCGCAGCTCCTCCGCGGTCTTTGCACTCAAATACGCTGGTGCGATATCAAATACAGTCTTGCACCCACTCTGCCCTTCCATTGAAAGACGGTGCGCTGCCCTGGCGTATGCAACAAGTACGCTCGCTGTAAATTCCGGGTTGGAATCAAGCTTTAAGCTGTATTCAATTAAATGCTTATTTTCCTTCTCCCAGCCTGTCACGCCGCTTCGCAGCACAAAACCGCCATGCGGAATCCCACTGTGGTTCGCGAGCAGCTCCTCCTCGCTGATAAAATGCACTGTCGTGTCATAGTCCGCAAAATAATTGGGCATGGTCTTGATTTCCTCCTCAACCTTTGCTGCATCAGCGCCCTCATCCAGCACAACGAAGCACTCCCTCGTATGCTTCTGCCTCGTCGAGAGTTCAGGATTACTGCCTGAGCGGGCTGCCTCCAGCGCAGACTCGACTGGAATCGTGTACTGTTTTGCATTCTTGACGCCTTTGATCCGACGGATTGCATCGGAATGTCCCTGGCTGACACCTTTTCCCCAGAATGTATAATCCTTTCCGTCTGGCAGAATTGCATTTGCATACAGGCGGTTCAGCGAGAACATTCCTGGATCCCAGCCAACAGAAATAATTCCGATGTGCGCATTTTCCTTTGCAGCTGCATCTACATTCGCAAAATGATCGGGAATCTTTGCGTGTGTGTCAAAGCTGTCGATCACATTAAAATATTTTACATACTCTGGTGTCTGCACTGGCAGATCTGTAGCACTGCCGCCGCATATGATCATCACATCAATCTTGTCTTTCCAGTCTGCCGCATCCGCTATATTGCAGACTTTTGCCGTGTCTGTCAGAATCGTAACGGAATCTGGATTTCTGCGTGTGAACACTGCGACAAGTTCCATGTCGTCGTTCTGTCGAACCGCGCACTCCACACCGCGCCCCAGATTGCCATATCCTAATATTCCTATCCGTGTACTCATTTCAGTTTTCCTCCTATAATTTTAACATTTAAAGTTTCGTACGCTCCTAAACCTTCGCAGGCACCATTTTTTCCAAACTGCGTTATCGGAAATGCCGACACGCTGTATGCCTGGACAGATGTATCATATCTTGCATGCATAGACAATTTCTTTTGCCCTGTTCTGCTTAATAATTCGCTCCTCACGGTAGAAGGTTTATGTGTTATTTTGTGGAGTTGTCTGCAAAAGTAATCTGCCCCATAAGCTCTGGCAGTTTTGCAAACTCCTCCAGTCTATAGTCTGGTGCCTTGGCCTCTCCAAAACCATACTCTGCAAAGATAAACGGTATGCCTGCCACTCGCGCTGACTCCTCATCACCTGCGGTATCCCCTACATACACAGCCCTTGTCACTTTGTTGCGCTCCATGATGAGCTTGTTGTTCTCACCCTTGGGAAACAGATTATTGCCCCAGCACTCGATATCATCAAAACATTTCGCAAGCTTATGCGCCTTAATGAAACTCTCAATATACCCCTGTTGACAGTTGCTCACCACAAAGAGTTTATAGTTTTTTTTCAGCTCCAGCAAAGTCTCCTCAAGCTTGGGATAAAGGATTCCGCCGTGTTCCGACAGATAGGCGTTCTCGACCGCACAGCACTCGTCCATCAATGCCTGCTGCTGTTCTGCTGTCGTATTTGGAAATAATTTCGCTGCGATGTCTGTCATGGGAAGTCCGAGACAGCCTTCTAACTCCTCAAACGAAATTGGCTCTTTTCTGTATTCGGAGTGGTTTGCCACCACCTGGTTCCATGTCCGGTGGATTCCGTCAAGTGCATTCCACATCGTTCCGTCAAGATCAAATATAATTGCTTCTATTTTATTTGTCATCATATTAACTCCTACATAATTTCTGCCCCTGATGGCATTGTCTTCTCCGGTGTCATCAGTGCAAGATTTCCATCCGCATCCTCCGCGCACAACAGCATACCCTCCGACAGTACACCTGCGAGTTTCGCAGGTTTCAGATTCACAAGCACCATCACCTTCTTGCCCACCATCTCCTCAGGGCTGTAAAATGCTTTGATGCCGGATACAATCTGCTTCATCTGTGAGCCAATCTTTACCTGACTGCACAACAGTTTCTTCGACTTGGGCACCGCTTCGCACGAAATGATCTCACCCACCTGAAACTGCATCTTTGCAAAATCCTCATACGTGATTTCTGCTTTTGGCTCGATATCAATGATATTCGTATCAATGACACCTGTGTCATTTTCTGCCGCCTGTGCCGCTCCAGACTCTGCCATCTGCCGCTCCACAAGCTCTTCCACCTTTGCGTCAATCTCCTTCGCATCAAGGCGCGCAAAGAGGATTTCCGGTGTGTCCGTCACCTTTGTACCCGACACATAGACACCGAATGTCTTTGTCGATTCGAAGTCGCGAATCTCACTATTTAATTGTTTCATAATTCTCTGCGCAGTCTCCGGCATAAAT
This sequence comes from uncultured Lachnospiraceae bacterium, assembly GCA_947175175.1. Classification (GTDB taxonomy): domain Bacteria; phylum Bacillota; class Clostridia; order Lachnospirales; family Lachnospiraceae; genus COE1. Next base: position 12,747 of record CAMWLV010000068.1, on the reverse strand, counting down.
GGTTCAAGCAATCCAGCGCCAATCGAAATGCCTTCTACAAGATTGTACAGAACGGTTGCAAGCCTGTCCTTTTTCTCATCATCTTTTGCGAGCACCCATGGTTCCGTCTCGTCGATATATTTGTTACAGCGCTTGAACAGGTTAAAAATCTCTGTCAGGGCATCGGCAACGCGCAAATCCGCCATCTTTGCCTCGACTTTGTCATATGTTCCTGTGGCAACTGTCTTCAAATCCTCATCAACTGTCTCTGCAGTCCCTTTATTTTCCACCACGCCGCCAAAGTATTTATTGCTCATGGAAATCGTTCTGTTCACAAGATTTCCAAGAGTATTTGCAAGGTCAGAATTCAAACGCTCGACCATCAGCTCCCATGTGATCGAACCATCATTTTCAAACGGCATCTCATGCAGCACAAAATACCGCACTGCATCTACACCAAACAGTTCCACAAGATCGTCTGCATACATGATATTTCCCTTTGACTTGCTCATCTTGTCATTGTTCTGCAAAAGCCATGGATGACCAAATACCTGGTGTGGAAGCTCCTCGCCAAGCGCCATCAGGAAAATCGGCCAATAGATCGTATGGAAACGGATAATGTCTTTTCCGATCAGATGCAGGTCAGCTGGCCACAATTTCTGATACTGCTCTGTGCTGTTTCCGTCCGCGTCATAACCGATGCCCGTGATATAGTTTGTGAGCGCATCAAGCCACACATAAACGACATGTCTGTCATCAAAGTCCACTGGTATTCCCCATTTAAATGAAGTGCGCGATACACATAAATCCTGCAGTCCGGGAAGCAGGAAATTGTTCATCATCTCATTTTTGCGCGATACGGGCTGGATAAACTCTGGGTGCTTATTGATGTGGTCGATCAGTCTGTCAGCGTATTTACTCATTTTAAAGAAATATGCCTCTTCCTTCGCTGGCTTTACCTCGCGTCCACAGTCTGGACACTTGCCGTCCTTCAATTGAGACTCTGTCCAGAAGGACTCGCAGGGTGTACAATACATTCCCTCGTATGCGCCTTTGTAGATATCACCCTGATCATACAAGCGCTTGAATATTTTCTGCACTTGCTTTTCGTGATAATCATCTGTTGTGCGAATAAATTTATCATAGGAAATATTGAGCAGGTCGCAAAGTCCCCTGATGACTCCTGCTACATTGTCTACAAATTCTTTTGGCGTCACGCCTGCGTCCGCCGACTTGAGCTCAATTTTTTGACCATGCTCGTCCGTACCTGTCTGAAAAAAGACATCATAGCCGTCCTTCCTCTTATAGCGCGCTATGCTGTCCGCCAGCACGATCTCATAATTGTTACCGATATGCGGCTTGCCAGAAGTATACGCAATTGCCGTTGTGATATAATATTTTCCTTTATTTTGCATTGATTGCCATCCCTTCCTTTTTATAAAACTCAATTATCTATAATTTACCATAATCAAAAAGCTTTGTAAAGGTATACTGTGTCCCAATCATACAAGTGTGCTCCTTCGTTTTCGTTCGCTGTCTCCTGCCATAACAAACTGCGCCTGAAGTCCACTCCACGGTGTCTGACTTGTATCAGCAGACCTCGCCGTTTCGGAAAATCCTTCGCGGCAAAAATGTTGTGTGCCTATTATGATAAAACAAAAAGTATTATTCGTGAGTCTAACACTGGCAAAATTCATGGTGCTATAATAGATATTGACTTTAATAATCATTTATTTATAAATCCATACGACTTAACAGTAACCGCATACTGGGCTTCTGGCGCTATTTATAATTTTCGACAAGCCAGTCACAATCCAAAATCCAACACTTTTAATATCTGTCAGTTCATAGTGCGTTTTTAGCAATCCGGTTGCCTTGTCGAGCAGTTCCGCCGAATCAATGTCCTGCATCGCCTTTAAATCATTTTCATCAAACTCACCTGCTACAACATTTATTTTAAAAAATGACTCATTATCTATCAATATAATTCCCTTCTGCAATTATTTTTTATCTGTATAAATTTTTATTGGCATACTGTCCTCCATTGATTTTGATATACTCCCTGATCAATCGAATATCCTCCATATCCTTTTCCCTGCCCAGCTGCTGCTTCATCATTACAATTCCCTCCAAGGAAACTACTGGAATCCCTTCGATTACTTCAAGTTCTCCTTCCCGCCAGTCTTCGAATATCTCAATATCTGGACTATATTGTATTTTGCGGCTTCCATCATCAAAAATTTCTGTTTTATATCCCATCTGCTGCAGCTGGTCAGCTAATTTGCGGTTACAACCTAAATCGATATCTCTCGTATACAATTTTACCCCATGCAGCACCATCGCTGCACCTGCTGCTACCCAGTAACAATCCGCATCAATACAGGTCTCCTTTAATGTATTGATTATATTATCTTTGTCAAACATATATCCTCCACCCTGCCTGCACAATTCACTTTTTCTTCCCAAAATACCGCCCTGTACACTGCTTATATGCACGGTACTCCTCACCAAATGCTGTCTTCAGGTACTTCTCCTCCTGCAGAATCTGCAGATGCAGCATCACGACCACCCATATCGTGAGCAGCAATAACATCCAGTTGAAATACATCAGCAAGATACCCATATACATTAGATCAAATCCCAGAAAAGCCGGATTCCTGCTGTATTGATAAATGCCCTGCGAGACAAACTCCGTCTTGTCTGTCTCTGGTATCCCTGCGCGCCAGCTGTCTCTCATTGTAAGTACTGCAATCAGGAAAATCAAATCGCCAATCAATCCCAACATAATCCCGGCTATCCTCACTGATAATGGCATGATATTCCACTCAAATACAATGGAAACCAACTCCGCTGGAACGATGAGAAGCGTCGCGGCTGACATGATAATCTCAATCGTCCGCACTGACTTCTCTTTGCCGCGTCCACCGAGCTGTGTTGTGTGGATTCCACGCCGTTTCTGCGCGATTTTCTTTGTAAAATATATCCCATAAAATAAAATCATAATCCCAAGCGCCAAAATAATAAACAAATCTCCCAGCTTTCCTGCCAAAAAGAAAGCTGTCGGTCCATCTGCCCCGCCAATCACTGAAATACCTCTATCCATATCCGATTCACTTCCTTTTTTCTGTTCTATTGTATCAAAATACTCCAAAAATGCATTTTAATCAGCAAAAACTCTCAATTGCGCACAAATGTTCTTTTGACTTTTTGTCATAATCAATTCCTACCAGTAAGATTTCTCCAGAATACTCTTTCAGGGATTCGGGATACTGTTTTTTCTTAATCTGTGCGATTGCCGCCTCTGCACTCTTATCCCATTTCAGCTCCACTACAATCACGGGGCGGTTTGGGTGGTTTGGCAATGGCTGATAGACAATGTCAGCAAACCCCTTCCCGCAGGGAAACTCACGGATTGGTTTGTGATAATACCGAAATGCAGAGATCAACGCAATCATAATCGTGCAGGCGAGAGAATTTTCATCATTGTACTCAATGCTTGACACAAAATCGCTATGCACGCTCTGAATCTGCTTTGCGGTCTCCTCTGCATCCCCTTCCATCACAGCACTTAATATCCTCTCAGAAACCCTCATAAACCGCGACAGGTTATCGCTCTCATTGTCTTCCATATATTGATAGAAAACTTCCTGAATCTCCTTATTGGGAACATACGCCTCCCGCGTGTCCGCGTCATATGCAAAGTACCCCAGATGAATCAAGGCAGTAATGACCTCATTCTTATTTTTGAAAGACTGCAGATCGTTTTTGCCGTTTGACACATTGATCGGTATCCGATTTCCCGAAAGCATCTTGATGACATCCTCCCGAAGTCCATCAAAATTTTTGGTAATCAAGTCATCAATATCCCCATATGTGCCAGTGACCGTCCAATACTGCTGAAAACGCCTGGCCGAAATCGCACGTACAACGGAAAGCGGATTGTACATCGCAATACCATTCAGATTGTATCCATTATACCACTCTCTCATCTGCCCATAATCCACACCATACCGCTCACAGAGCATCCTAACCTCATCCTTCGTGAATCCGATATCCTGTGCCAGATCCATCGGATTTGTCATCGTATATTCCATAAAATTATTGACCGCAGACTGTCCTTTTGTCCGCACAACAGGCATAATTCCGGTAAGATAAGCCAATCGTGTATATGATTTCGCAGCATTGTTCTTGAACAGCCCCCGCAGCAGTTCAATGTATGACAGTCTGTCCTGATTATCCTCACCTAGCTCTCTAATGGGATAGTCCCACTCATCGAAAATGATGACAAAACGGCTGCCCCACTTATTATATATTGTAGACAACGCTGTCACCAGTGACATTTCACCTATGTCGATATCCGTATATTCCTCCTGTAGTTCCTTTACAATATTCCTGCTAATATACTTGTTTGGTTCCTCGTTCTCAAACTGCGCTGCTTTAAACTGTGCCTGAATATCCACAAAAATCGTATCATATGCATTGATACTCTCAAGAAACTGTGCATCTTTTGCACACTTTAACGGCTCAAACAGACTCAATGAATCCGCCCCTTTGCTGAAATACGCGACAAGCATGTCCGCCGTGACAGATTTCCCGAATCTCCGCGCCCTGCTGTTGCAGATAAACTTTTCTGTGATATCCTTTTTCAGCAGTTTGTTGATCAGCTCTGATTTATCTACAAAGTATTGTGTTTTGGAAAACTCTGCAAAATTTTCATTTCCAATGTTTAAGAAAAGTCCCATATCAATCACTCCCCTACTACTCTTTTATCACAGATTTCTCATCGTAATCCTATGTCACTCAATCCCTGTATCCTATTACAAATATTTATTTTCTTCATAGTACCATAAAGCATAAAATATAGCCAGTATGTTTTACTGTTCTTAGAGCGTGTTTGCACACTTAAGACGCAGTACTATAAGGGCATTGTTCAAAAAAGGCGGCTGTCGTCATCTTAGATGAACCGACAGCCGCCTTTGATCCGATCGCGGAATATGATATTTATAGGCAGTTTGATACCCTTGTAGGACAAAAAACGCGGTATCTATGCGGAGATGTTTGCGGCACAGGCGCAATATTACAGTGTCCGATCATGGTCTCAATCCCATTCCACCCTCAAGTGTGAGTGTTTCGCCTGTCATGTACTTGAAGTCTGGAGATGCAAGCTGTACACAGACGCGGCCAATCTCCAGTTCTGCGTCTCCATAGTGGCCTGCTGGCGGCATCTTGACATTTTCCTTGAATGCATCTGGATATGCCTTTTCAAACTGCTCAAGCTGCGCAGTCCATGCCAGCGGACAGACGATGTTGACATTGATGCCATCTTTTGCCCACTCAGTTGCAGCCACACGCGTCAGCCCGCGGATTCCTTCCTTTGCAGCCGCGTAAGCACACTGCCCGAAGTTGCCAAACAGTCCCGCGCCAGACGCAAAATTGATGACAGAACCCTTTGATTTTGCCAGATGTGGATAGCATGCCTTCATATAGTAAAAAGCTGCATACAATCCTGAATACATCGCAAGGTTAAACTGGTCTGTAGTATGTTCTGCCAGCGTAACACCGGAAGCAGACGCCTGTGCATTGTTGATCAGCACGTCGATACTGCCGAATGTGTCAATCGTCTGCTTCACAACGTTATTTACCACTTCCTCATTGTCTGCACCAGCATTGACGTCCGCCTGAAGAATCAGCACCTTGATGTCATACAACCGCTCAAGCTCCTCCTTGGCGTCCTCGAGCTTCTTGATATTTCTACCCGTGATAACCAGATTTGCCCCCTCTTTGGCGTATGCTGTCGCAATTCCATAGCCGATCGAACCGCATCTGCCATCACTTAATACAGCCCGGCCCGCACCTGTGATGATAGCTGTCTTACCCGTTAAAAATCCCATATTTGAAATACCTCCTTATTGAAATTATAGTTTTGTATATAGATATTTCCATTATATCCTAATACTGGAAAAATAGATAGATGCAGTTTCATATCTTGAAAATAAAATTTGACATCAAGTTATCTCATAATTATAATACAATTATGGAAGACATTATATTTGAGTGGGACAAGAATAAAAATCAAATCTTCTGGTCGTTTGTCACTGCTACTGAGCTTCTGATACCAAAATGAGAATCATATCTGCAAGAAAGGCAGCCACAGCACTGTGCCGCAAATAAAAAGAAACTGCAGTTGTCATAGAAAGAATATACGAGGCGAATCAAAATGTTAAGAAACAAAGATATACTAGAATTAAAGAGACGTTTTAAGAAAGAGTCCTGCACCATCACAAAAATGTGTGGGTGCTACGTGGATGCAAACAAAAATAAAATCGTGGAATTAAGCGAGACCTTTCTAAACCTTGAGGACGAAGAATTTTTTAAGTATCTCGAAATAGCAAAAAAAACACTATCTGGCACAATCGGCAACAACCTTCTGGAACTGAATTTTGCAAAGGAAGAGGAAGAACCAGGCGGAAAACAGCAGTATCTTCTGGGACTTCGCGAGAGCGGGCTGAAAAATCCTGATTTACTGGAGCACCTATATGATAGGATCATAGAAAATTATGATTATGTCGGAAACTATCTGATTCTGGTTTTTCACGACGCATACGATGTAATGACCAAGACTAACGATGACCTCAAAATCGATGAGTCAGAGGAGGTCTTTACCTATCTGCTGTGTGCCATCTGCCCCGTAAACCTGTCCAAGCCGGGGCTTGGATACCGCGCTGACTTAAACCGCATCGGCATCCGTATACAGGACTGGGTGGTGGGTGCGCCTGATGTCGGATTCCTGTTTCCCTCCTTCGTGGAACGCTCGACAGACATTCACTCACTTACATATTATGTGCGTGACGCCAAAGATTCCCATCGCGATTTTATTGAAACCGCACTTGGCTGCGGTGCGAAAAGGACAGCCACCGAGGAGCACAACACATTCAGCAGTATCGTAAAGACCGCCATCGCCCCTATCATAGAAAACAGCGATGAGTTACTGATCAATATACAGGAAAGGTTAAATGATCTTGCCGAGGAACACGATACGGCAATGGAGGATTTTGTTCTCGTGGAACCCGAGGACTTCACACTCACCACGGATATGATCAAGGAAGTGTTTGCAGACAGTGAAATTCCCGATGCCGCCGTGATGCAGATACAGGAGCATTTCACAGAGGAATTCAACGATAGGCCGCCTATTGTGAAAAATCTCGTGAACGAAAAAGCAATCGAGAAAAACAATAAAGAGAAAAAGGAAATCAGGCTTCTCGAGGAGGTCGCCACCTTAAAACAGGAGCTAAAAGACACCAAACAGGAGAACGAGGAAAAGACAGAACAAATTGAAACGCTTGTGAAAATGGAAGCGCCTGTCGACCCCGAAGAGGCAAAAAACTGGGCGGAGGTTTTCCTGCGCATGAAGCCCGACAAGGCAGAACAGGTGAAATATGAGACCATTGACGGTCAGAAATATCTCATGATTCCCATGGAGGAACATGAGCACATTAATCTGAACGGAGTTGAGAAGTAAGGATAACAGAGGGGGAGTCTAATGTAGATCTCCCCCTCTCTCATCAGTTCCGTATGGGCATGCTGCCAGTCAAAAATCTTCCACTGGTCGTAATCCGAACCGACAATATAGACCACTTTCCCTTTCATATTTGGTATCGTTATGGAAAAATCTTTCTTATCCTTTTCAAATGGCAGCGGCTCCGCTGCATAGACAAACAAATCGATACGGTCACCAGTGCTCGGATTTTAAAAAATCGAGCAGGATTGCCCACTCGATTTTTATACACACACTCTATTCACCAATCGCTTCCATATAAAAATCCACGATTTTTTCAAACAATTCCTCGTCAATCCTGGATGTCAGCTCCTTATCCAGCGTATCATTCCACGCTTTCTCGACCTCATCCGGAATCTCGCCGTTATACTGCTCAGAAAGCTGGTTGTACTCCTCATCTATTTTGTCCATGTAAGCCAGACGCTCCGTACCATGGTCCATCATCAGATCGCCATGTTTCCTGCCCTCTAACAACACAAACTGCACATCATCCCGTTTAATCTTATCCTGGTTGGCATAGATACATGGACCATCAAAGCCCACAAAATCATCCAAATCACCTTGTATGATCATCACTGCCGTATGTGTCGCGCGATTGATTCCGCCCGCCGCCGTGAGATTCATTTTATCCCCAAATGTAGTGCGCAGTGTCAGCCATATAAACGGTTTCTCTGCATAGACAAATGACCCTAACAGGCTTTTGCCCACATAGGTCATCTCATCCATACTGTCATTGTATCCGGCAAGGCTTGCCACGGCGATAATGTCATGATCATAATTCAGGACAGCCGTCGTCGCATAGCCACCCCAGCTGTGCCCATAGAGGCAAATGGGAAGCCCGTCAAACACTGGATTCTGCTCCACATAAGTCAGCGCGTTGTCCAGGTCAATCGCTGACTGCACAAGTCCTACGCAGCTGTCCCCTGTCGAAGCGCCGCTTCCCGTATTGTCATAAGCAAACACCATAAAACCATTGTCAACAAAATACTTCGTCTCACTAATATACCCCTCAGAAAACGAACCAAGCCCATGGGAAACCACCACCAGCCCCTTTGAGGTATTGTCTTTTCCATAGATATAGCCTGTCAGCGTCTCTTTTCCAGAGGGAAACGTCACCGTCTCCCTCTCAAAATCCTCATAGTCCGCCCACCGCATCTCCTTGGCATACTTTCTCTGCTCAGTCCGATCGAAATACTCATTCATGAAATGATTGACCAGGGCAAATGAAACGACTACATAAGCAACGAGCAAAACGCCGACTATTATTATAATGATCTTTACAAGCCTGCCTTTTTTCCTCATTCACTTCACCTTTCTACGCCAATCGTAACATTTTCCCCATTGACATTCCATTCCTTGGCATTGGGAAGTTCACTCTCACCGTACACAAATGCATCTGCCAGAACCTTCTCGCCAATCGCCTTCTCGTTCTTCTGCACAACCTGTGTAATCCTGTCATTTCCACTGATGTATACCTTGATGTGATCCATAACCTCAAAGCCGAAGTCCTTGCGCATGGTCTGTACCTTGCTGATCACCTCATAGACAAAGCCCTCCTCGATCAGCTCATCTGTCAAGTTGGTATCAAGCACGACGGTGACTGTATTATCCGCCTCTGTCACATATCCTTCCTTCTGGGAGATATCAATCAGCAGGTCTTCCTCCGCAAGCTTGACCTCTGTGCCATTTACGTCAAAAGTAATAAATCCGCTTGCTTTTAGCTCATCCATAGCCGCATTTCCATCAATGGAAGAGAGCTTTTCCTTGATGCCGCCCAGCTGCTTTCCATACTTTGGTCCCACCGTCTTTAACTGTGGCTTAAACATATATGTTGTGAACTCCCTGACATCATCTGTAAATGCAACTTTCTTGACATTCAGCTCATCCTCGATAATCTCCTGATAAAATGCGTCCAATGTAAACGGCGCCTTGATAAACATGGTGCTGATCGGCTGTCTGTTCTTGATATTTGCCGTATTTCTGCATGCGCGTCCCATGACAACTGTCTTTAAGACTGCCTCCATATCCGCCTCAAGCTGTTTGTCGATGAATTTCTCATCAACAGCAGGGAAGTCACACAGATGAACGCTCTCCGGTGCGGACTTGTCGATGCTGCACACGAGATTCCGGTAGATGTCCTCTGTCATAAACGGAATCATTGGTGCTGCCGCTTTTGAAATCGTCACAAGCGCGGTATAAAGCGTCATGTATGCATTGATCTTATCCTGCTCCATGCCCTTTGCCCAGAAACGCTCACGGCTGCGTCTTACATACCAGTTGCTCATCTCGTCAACAAACTCCTGCAGAGCCCTCGCCGCCTCGGGAATTCTGTAATTTTCAAGGTTGTTATCCACTTCACCGACTACTGTATTAAGCTTTGACAAAAGCCACTTATCCATCACCGGGAGCTTATCGTACTCCGAACTATACGAAGTATAGTTTGTATACTTCGTCGCGTCAAATTCATCGATATTTGCATAGAGCACGAAAAATGCATACGTGTTCCATAACGTACCCATGAATTTGCGCTGTCCCTCCTGCACTGCCTTTCCGTGGAAACGGTTCGGAAGCCACGGAGCTGAGTTGACATAGAAATACCAGCGGATCGCGTCAGCCCCATAGGTTTCAAGTGCCTCAAACGGATCAACTGCATTGCCCTTTGACTTTGACATCTTCTGTCCGTTTTCGTCCTGAACATGACCAAGCACGATAACGTTTTCATAAGGTGCCTTATTAAACAAAAGTGTAGACTCTGCCATCAGAGAGTAAAACCAGCCGCGTGTCTGGTCAACTGCCTCCGAGATAAACTGTGCCGGGAACTGCTGCTCAAACAATTCCTTATTCTCAAACGGATAATGATGCTGTGCAAACGGCATTGCACCAGAGTCAAACCAGCAGTCAATCACCTCCGGGACTCTGTGCATCTCCTTGCCACAGTCAGGGCATTTGAAGGTCACTTCATCAATATAAGGTCTGTGCAGCTCTACCTTTACGGCATCTGGTTTTCCACTTCTGTCCGCAAGCTCCTGTCTGCTGCCGATACACTCCTGATGACCGCACTCACACTCCCATACATTGAGCGGCGTACCCCAGTAACGATTGCGCGAAATGCCCCAGTCCTGGATATTTTCAAGCCAGTCACCAAACCGTCCCTTGCCGATGGACTCTGGAATCCAGTTTACAGTATTGTTGTTTCTGACTAAATCCTCCTTCACGGCGGTCATCTTGATAAACCATGACTCGCGTGCATAATAGATCAACGGCGTATCGCAACGCCAGCAGTGCGGATACTCATGCTCAAATTTCGGTGCGTCAAATAAAAGTCCCTTCTCCTCCAAATCCTTCAAGATCATCGGATCCGCTTTTTTCACAAACACGCCTGCATAGGAGGTTTCCTCCGTCATTTCGCCTTTACCGTTTACAAGCTGTACAAATGGCAAGTCATATTTTCTGCCGACATTGGCATCGTCCTCACCAAACGCCGGTGCGATGTGCACGATACCAGTACCGTCTGTCATGGTGACATAATTGTCACAGGTGATGAAATGTGCCTTTTTATGCTGTTTTTCGATAATACCTGCCGCATAATCAAACAACGGCTCATACTCTTTGCGCTCTAAGTCAGTCCCCTTGTAAGTCTCCAGCACTTCATATGCTTTGTCACCCTCGTTCTCGGCTAATTTTCCGAGAACCTTGTCGAGAAGCGCTTCTGCCATATAATATGTGTAACCGTCAACCGCTTTTACTTTACAATATGTCTCGTCAGGATTGACGCAGAGTGCCACGTTTGACGGGAGTGTCCACGGCGTTGTTGTCCATGCAAGGAAGTATGCATCCTCACCAACTACCTTAAACCGAACCACTGCGGAGCGCTCCTTGACGGTCTTATAACCCTGTGCAACCTCCTGTGAGGACAACGGTGTCCCACATCTTGGACAGTAAGGCACAATTTTAAAGCCTTTGTACAATAGCTTTTTGTTCCAGATTTCCTTCAAAGCCCACCACTCTGACTCGATGAAATTGTCGTGATACGTAACATAAGGATCGTCCATGTCCGCCCAGAATCCGACAGTGCCTGAGAAATCCTCCCACATTCCCTTGTACTTCCACACGGATTCCTTGCACTTTTTGATAAAGGGTTCCATGCCATACTCTTCAATCTGTTCCTTGCCGTTCAAGCCCAGAAGTTTCTCAACTTCAAGCTCAACAGGAAGACCATGTGTATCCCAGCCTGCCTTCCTTGGAACCATGTATCCCTTCATGGTGCGGTAACGCGGAATCATATCTTTGATGACACGCGTCAGCACATGTCCGATATGCGGCTTACCATTTGCAGTCGGCGGTCCGTCATAGAAGGTGTAGGTCTCACCCCCCTTGCGGCTGTCCATGCTCTTCTTGAAAATATCATTGTCCTTCCAGAATTTTTCAACATTTTTTTCCCTGTCCACAAAATTCAGGTTTGTGTCTACTTTGTTATACATTTTCTTCTCCCTCCATTTATTATAATTGAGTAGGAAAAGGCTCCCATCCTGTAAATAGGACGAGAGCCTCACAATCGTTATACCACCTAATTACAGCGTACTCCGTCTTTATCCGCTCTTTCCACAACAGCATCCAAAAACTTTTATACACGTTCCCTCTAACGCCAGGAAATGCGTCAGCACCTAGTCTGCTTCAACGGACGTGAACCGGGTAAAACCACACTGTCCTATCCCTGCCCATCAAAACATTTCAGCCTGCAACTCAGGAGTGATCTTCGACAATTCTATACTCGTACTGGTTCCCACCTAATCCCCCAGCTCTCTGTGACTTTCTGAATCTGTGTACTGTCCCCGTCATCGTCTTTGAAATTATATAAAATATAGTATTAGTATAAACTTCACCCTTTACACTTGTCAAGTAAAAACATCTTGCGTGCGCGCAAACATATTTTCTAAATTCCTGTTGATATAAAAATACCTTTGGCAAAATAAACAAAAATCTCCACTGGTCAATTCTGACCCTTGAAAATTATTCTAAATATGCTTACAGTAGAATTATCTTAACTATTTCATTCCTCATAGTTATAGACATAACCTAAGTTTTTGCGGCTGCATTACAACTGTGCAGCCGCATCCTAATGAGCTGTAAAAAATAATTTATTAAATGGAGGTTCTATTACAAATGAAACAGTTTATCTTCAAAGAAAGTCTTATGATGCTTGCTGTAGTATT
>CAMWLV010000067.1 GCA_947175175.1 uncultured Lachnospiraceae bacterium | reverse complement strand
GATATCGTCGGGGTCCCGCTTTAATCCTTCCAGATAATAAGGGTCCGGCAGATAGGTGGCATGACGGTACTGTTCGATGTGCTGCCCCGTAAAATACAGTTCCTCATTTGTCATGATTTCCTGCGGCTCTTTCGCTGCTTTGGCAGGTTCTGGAAGTTTCGGAATATCTGGTTTCTCCGGCTGGTACTCTACCAGACACCTTTCGTCTGCATGGACTGTCAGATGCAAATCCTCTTCCCTGGCATCCCTTATAGGAATCGATGTTTCAAAAATATCAACTGGGGAAATTCTTGCAGTCTCATCCAAAACCTTCTGCCCTGCCGCCATCAATACGATTTCAACATTATCATACCTTGCAGTCGCATAGACAATTACCCTGGCTGTTTCCCCGTCATAAGAGAGATGGACGGCCGCCTCCGTAGTGGCATTTTTCACTTGCCCGACTGCCTTGTAGGGCATGAAATACTGTTTGAATGTCTTTTCCTCAAAAGGTTTTAACCATGTAAAATCAGGCTGATTATCCGTATACACACCTGTCATCAGCTCCACATATGGACCGTCCTCATCCGTCAGGTTTCTGTCCCATGCCTTTCCAAAATCACCGCATCCCCATGTCCACTGCTTCTTTCCAGGAGAAATATGGTGGTCTGCCACATGCAAGATACCTGCCCCCACACCGTAGTCATATCCACCCACAAAATCATACTTAGACTTCTCTGCCATATAAGAAGTAGGAACAGGAATATTTTTGTAGCGGGATATGTCCACTCCCTCGCTGTAATCCTTCTTGTAGTAGATGCCTGTCGCAATCGGGAAACGGGAAACATCCCTCTTGCCGTGGTCCATCACCGCATGCACATCGGGCGGAAAGACAGACTGTGTATTGTCATTGACCGAAACTGCCGGATTTGCCCACCACAGGAATGTCTGCGGCGTGGAAGTCCGGTTATAGAGTTGTCCAGTTATTTCTATGTAAGCTTTTCCGGGAAAAAGGGTAAGTTTCACAAGACCTTTCGTACCATACATCTGGTCAACATCGTGCAAAAGCACAGACACACTTCCGTTCTCATTTTCCTTGATTATATAGTCAACTGGTAAAAATGTGGTCGGCCTGTGATGCTGGGGCCAGTTAAATTCAATTCCCCCGGATATCCATGGTCCTGTCAGTCCGACGAGCGCCGGTTTAATTACACGATTGTAGTACACAAAATCATATCCGTTCGTTTTATCATATGCACGCTGGATTCTGCCGCCAAGCTCTGGCAGCACCATAACTTTTATGTACTCATTTTCCAGCCACACCGCAGTGTATTCTCTGTCTCTCTTCTCATTGCTGATCTTCTCGATCGTGGGATAGGGATAAACTTTTCCGCAGCTGCCCTGATATACGCGTTTATCCAAAAAAATTGGATTCTTCTCTGCTTCCTGTACTTCATAAGTAGGGATACTTATTTTCTCTTCCCAGACTTTTGCGTTGCTCATAACTGCCTCCTTTTTCTTGCTCTTTTTAAAAACTGTACACATATATTCTGCACATGGCATTTCCGCACAATTCCTTTGCTGACAATTAAAATATACAGCGTTTTGATTCCAAAATCATTACGCTCACTTGCTGATTTATTCATATTTTTTGCTGTTGAAATTTGTAAGGTTTTCTTATATGATAGAGAATACATAATAAAAAGTATGGCAGAATAACAGACTATGATTTTTGAGAGGAAATATCGCCATGAAATCTTATGAAGAATTTGTTGCCCCGGAATCAGATTATTTCATTTATTCCCCCAGCAGAATGGCTCTGGAAATGTTTTTATATCCCCTGCAGTGTGGACTCTTTTCCTATCTGCCCGGTTACAGTCTGACACGTGAATCCTTTGACAGTTTCCTGCTCATGTATATCCAGCAGGGAGAGCTGAATCTGACTTTTGAGGGTACTACACAGTGCGTTACAGTTGGAAATTTCGTGTTGTTGGACTGCTATAAGCAGCACTCCTATTCTACTTCCAAGGGCTGGGAGTGCATATGGTGTCATTTTGACGGCATCACTGCCCGTTCATATTACAATTGCATTGTCTCCCGGCTGGGCAATGTTTTTTCTATGCCCGATACCTATCCGGTATTAAGCAAGCTGACAGCTATCCTGAAGATTTTCTATAGTACTGCTCTGGTGCAGGAGCCGTTACTTTCCAAGTATTTCACAGATATTTTTACAGAATTCCTGCTCTATACCCCCATGAATATACATTCCCGTGACTATGCAGCAATAGCGGAAGAGACGATCACCTACATCAACGATCATTTTAAGGAGGAGATTACGGTGGAAGAACTGGCTGCCCGCGTAGGGTTAAGCCAGTATCATTTCATCCGCATTTTCAAAAAAGAGACAGGGTTCACACCGCATGAATATCTAGTCAACACGCGCATTGCCACGGCAAAATACCTGCTCAAAAACTCCCGCCTGCCGGTGAAGGATATTTGCTATGCTACCGGCTTTTCCAGCGAGAGTGTCTTCTGTAGCGCATTTAAACGGCATCAGGGCATGACACCAAATCAATACCGGACGCTGGAATAGGTGTCAACTGTTCAAACACTTCTACACCAATCTCCTGCCTCGGATCAAATTTATCAGATTTCATGTAACGATAAATGGCATGAAGCAACGCCCTTGCCTCTGGATACTGCTGCAAATTCTGCAGTCCCATAGACGAAAACAACAGCTTTCCATTTCCACAGCGGCATTCCAAAAGCTGAGCCATAGGGCGAAGGAATGCATAACTGTCCATTTCTGTTATGATGACATCATAACGCCGCGGCAATATGACCGCCCGCTGTGACGCCATGGGCCACCATTGCCAGTTTGTATGAAATTCCGTTGGAAAATTGTCAAAAATAGGATGCGTGTCATCAATCAATTGCCCCATGCTTCCCTCCTGCTCTGGAAATGTCCCGACAGACCAGAAATCCGTTGTAAACTGCGCCTGTATGGAATGTGGTAATGCCTCTTTCGTGGAAGGGGGTGTCAGATAAACCTTTCCGCCAGCTTTCAAAACCTCTTTTGCCCCCTCGTCCAACCACTGTGTTTCGTAAATTCCATCAGGACATTTTGGCATACTCTGCGGATAGATCCAAACAGGATATAAGTTAAAAAGATCGCCCATTCTTATCGTCAGATTTAACCGCACTGCCCTGTCAAGTGACAATGCCTTTAAATCAATTTCTATCATACCAGCATTTGTCAGCGCGCCCTTCGCACAATTCACCCATGGCAATACGCCGCTTGCAATTTCTTTCTCATCTTCTCCATGACTAGCCTGCGAATAGCCTTTGCCATCCTTCCTCTGCAGGACAAGTGTATACTTCGGCACTCCGCTAATCGTTGTTTTTCCAAAATTCGCAATCAGGACCTGTGCTGTCAGTTTTTCCGTATTTTCCCACGTATACTTAGGCAGTAACACAAGCGGCAACTGATCCCTGTAAAAGCTTCTGAAATGCTCTGGTTTCGCAAATTCATAGGGCTTTGGCTGTAGATGAGAATTGAGCATTCCTACCAGTGCCGTGCCCTGTCCTGGAAAATCCTGCAGACCAAGCAACGAAATACCTGACATGTTTTTTGTTCTCATAACCGCCTCGATTTCTTCCCGATAACCAATCCTGGAAAGTTCTCCAGAGGCTTCCACATATTTTTCCCACCCATCCATCAGTCCCGCCTTCTCTACCCGCGCTTGTATTAGACGTAGATTGTCAGGCTCTGACACGCCGTTAAATAACTTCAATTCTCCGAAATCCGGCAACACCTCGAATTGTCCAACCTCAAAACCAAATACGGGCTTCGCGTATTCTTTGCGCAGCTGCTCCATAGAGGCATTGTAGTTTCTTTGTGCGTTGGGATAGCAATTGTTGATATAACCTTGTCTGTTTGCAGAAGTTCCGCGCAGCATCCAGTCATAGAAGTTGGATGCGGTATAGAAATCATTCGCTTCTTCACAGCCAATCGCCCCATAATGCCCATTGGATGCATCCGCGTACAATCGGGTTGAATCAATCTTTCGGGCCATCTGTAACAGCGTTTGCATTCTTTCATGGCCGATTTGTCCAGCATGCAGTTCATTTCCAAAGGACAGCATGACAAAAGACGGATGGTTTGCCAGCACACTCAAAATACGGATCAGTTCTGTCTTATAGTAGTCATAACTCTCCTCTGTCTCAAAGGCATCTTTGGGATTCCAGTGGGAAAGCTCTGGCTGCATCAGCATACCGAGCTGATCGGCTGCAGTAAATGCAGCCTCTGGCGGACAATGGGAATGAAAACGCATGCAGTTGACTCCGTAAGAATGATACCGATTTAAAATATCCAGCCACGCCTCCACTGACATGGGTGGATATCCTGTTTCTGGAAATTCTGCGCAATTTGCTTCGCTCCGCAGAAAAATCGTGCGATCATTTACTGCCAGCCTGCCCTGTCCATCTTCTCCAAAATCCCTCACACCAAAAACTGTCGTCTTCGTCTCACCATTGGTCATGGAAATGGATAATCTGTAAAGATTCCCTTCGTCTAAATCCCAATGTTTGACATCTTCTTTCAATTCCAGATTTTCAAGACACAGTTCTGTCACCGCGTCCGAAGTACGCACATTAAGTACTGCGTCCTCACGCAGCGCATCACAATGCACGCAGATTTTGCCGTAGTAGGAGTTGTTCGCGTATAATTTCATTTTAACGGAAAGCATGTTTTTAACCGGATAAACCCGTATATCATCCAAAAACGACTGTTCCTCCGTCCGCAGGCGCAGATACCCCAGAATGCCATTCCAGTTTGTCTGTGTCTCGTCTGTCGCTGCGGAAGAGTATACAATCGCATCATACGGAAGATTCGGATAGCTATTATTTGACAGCAGCGTCAGTTTACTGTTCCTTTTTAATAGACCAGACACTTCAAAAATATGTTGTGTACTGATGGACGGTTCGATGAAATCAGGAACCTCTTTTCCGTCCACCAAAAGACGCAATACCCTAGCCCGCTCCGCCTCCAGAAAAAGACGCTTTCCCTTCGTAATTTCAATAGTTACTGCCTCCCAGAGCGCTTTATCAATTGTTCTGCTCAGACGCACCTCGCCTTCATAGGTATAGTGTCTCGTAAAGCGGGTGGCAATGACATCTGATTGGAAGGGCTCATCCTTATTTCCAAGCGTAGCATCAGGATGCCATTGGTTTGTTCCTGTATCTTTATGTCCGATCCGATTTTCATCAAGTGTTCCTGGTAGATGCATTTGGTAGCTTCTGCCATCCCCAATGTCTGCCATCCATGTACCTTGTAAAGAGTACTTCATATGTCATCTCCATTTCTACAGTTCCTTATTATATCAGCCAGAATATTTACCAAAAACTCAGATTCCTGCCTTTATTATACTCCATGTATCGGAAATTTTCATTGATATAAATTGCGAACTGTTTCATATAAAATGCTCTTAGTCTCTTTAGGATCTGTGTCAGTTATTTTTCTACAGAGCCTTACTATTCTGCTCATTATAAATTATACAGGGAATTGATAAACAGACTCAATATCAGCGGAATTCCTGTATAGAGAATCAGTCTGCTCATTTTCTGTGTTCCCATAATATTCTCTTTATGTATTGTGCCATCCATATATGTAATCCTCCATGTGATGATTTATTCTCATTATTTTGTTTATCTGCAAAACATATAAATAGCAAATATCTATATTGAATGATACTGCATAGATTTAGAGAATGTTTGCACGCAAAAACGAACAACTTGACAGAACCAAAAGGACAATTCAGACTATTTTCTGTGCCTTGAAATATGCAATTAAATAATGTATGATATAACATATAATTTTTGATGAGGTTAATTATGAATAAAAAGATAAATCCAATATTGAATATTATTATGGGCTCTTTTATCGGTCAGTTTATCGGTTACGGATTGTATGGATATTGGCATTTTCGAAAATATCCAGATTTTTATATTGTTCAATCCGCCCCTTGGTATACCAGCATTTTGATGCGTGGATTATTTACGCTGGTAATATTGGCGATTTGCATGATAATAAAAATCATTTTTATGGAGAATATAGGGATAGTGAAAAAAATAACATTGATTTTAAGCGTTATTTTTTGGGTTTTAACATTGATAGGTGGCGGATATGTTCTTATAAATCATGGTCAAGTAAATGCTGGATATGCAGTTGTACCAGGGATTTGGACTATGATATGTTTCGCATATTATCGAAGCGGAGAACATGTTTAAGGCTACCCAATCAACAGGTAGCCTTTTTCTAATCAGATAACCTTACACTCAAACGGTGCAAGCGTAACCCCACAGGCTTCTGTACCGAAACCGTTGTGGTTGATCAGCATTGTGATATGCTGTCTTTCATTCCCGCGCTGCACAATCTCGACACCATCCGGCGAAGGCGTCTTCTGAATGCCCGCTTCGTCGATCGTCAGACCCAGCACACGGGCAAGTGTATCTTCGTCAGGACTGCATCCGATATAATATACAGAGCCATTGCCTTGGATTTTTTTTGTAACCGCCGCATAATCCATATAGAATTCATCTCCATACCGATATAAGACCTCTGCGTCTTCCACGACCAGCATATCCCTAAAAATTCCGCCATGTCCGGTCTGCCCTGCGCATGCACCGCTTCCCGTTATCGGAAATGCATCCAGATCCTGAAGGCTTTCTGTCTCTTCCACGCATACGCCCACTAGATCATTCAACCCGACAGGAACCATCTCGCCAAGCGTTAAATTATTGTCCCTGTCCTTGACAGCAGTGCGGTATGTCATGACCAGTCTGCCGCCATTTATGGCATAATCCCTCAACTTTCCAATCATAGCATCATCCATGATGATCATCTGCGGAACAATGACAATTTTATAGCCACTGATATCGCGGTCTGCCGGAATGACATCTACCATGATATTATTGTCGAAAAATACTTTATACAACTTCTGCATTTCTGTCGGAGGATCCAGCAGAATACTCTGTCTCTGGATTCGGAACGATGCCAGGGAATCATAGTCATACAGTATTGCCACTTCCGCCTTGACAGGCGCTTCCAGCGCTTCCCCGTACTGCTTGATATCTGTCATGAAATCCTGTACCTCGTAAAATTTGCGCCGCTTCTTGTTGTCCGCATCAATTACGCCGTAACAGAACTGCTCCGCCCCCTTGACAGCGCCCCTGTAGCGGAAGTACATCATAGAACAGCAGCCCCTTGCCATGCCTTGGTAAGACCACATTTTTGCCTGGTTCGGCCTTGGCAGGAAACCAGTCACATCATGACCCTGCGCACCCATGATGGCCTCTGTGATCCAGAAATTTTCTCCTTTGAGACCGCGGATATAGTCAAGTGAAAATGCGATCTCATGCGGGAGGATTGGCACTTTCTGACCGCCCCAGACAGGATAATTATTGTACGCGACAACATCAAGTGACTTCGCAACCTTTGAGTAATCAACATGCTTTGTGAGACCTCCGCCCGGAAAATCATGCATCACGACTGCATCCGGCGCAATCTCCTTGATCAACTTTGCCTGAAAATCCATAAAATCTGTAATGCTCTTGCTCCTAAAACGCTCCCAGTCAAGGCGGAGTGCAGGATTATGTGTCGTGATGGTCTCTGCAGGCAGGGGAATTTCATCAAATCCATTGTATTCCTGTGACCAGAAGGTGGTTCCGTAAGTATCATTGAGCTGGTCAATGTCACCGCCAAACTTCTTTTCCAGAAAATTCTGGAATGCCTTGTGGCAGTTTTCGCAATAGCAGATATCACTTCCCTCATGACCGATTTCATTGTCGATCTGCCATGCCACAATCTGTTTCTCGTCCTTATAGTGAGATACTAATTTGCGTATGATCTTCTCAGAATACTCATACATGCGGGGACTGTTAAAACAGTAGACGTGACGTCCGCCAAAACTTCTCTTTTTGCCGCCCTCAAATTCTGATAAGATATCCGGATATTTCTTTGCAAGCCATGCCGGAATCGTTGCTGTGGGCGTACCCATGATCACATTAAGTCCTTTTTCTTTCGCCTTGGCGATAACCTTGTCGAAGAACGAAAAATCATATTCGCCTTCTTTCTTTTCCATCATGTGCCATGAAAATTCCGCAATACGGATCACATTTCCTCCAAGTTCAAGAATGTTATCCATGTCTGCGTCCATCATATCAGGATCCCACTGCTCGGGATAATAATCAACACCTAACCACATACTTAGCTCTCCTTTCTTCTCGCTGCAAGTTCACTGCGCATCTTACTATAAAATTCCGGCGTAAGTTTATACCCCTTGATGTAAATCAGGAAACACAATCCTGACAGTATTGCTGGAATCAGGAACATGATAATACGCATGCCGTTCTCGGCACCGGGCGTCTGCTGCTGGTTTGCCACATATCCGATGGCTGTAAGGCCGATGCCGCTCACAAAGCCGCTGAATGCGCCCGCAAATTTTACCACGAAGGTCTGCATTGAAAACAGAATACTCTCGTTGCGTGTCCCGAGTGTATACTCGCCATAGTCAACCACCTCTGAGAGAATGATCGTGATAAACACAAGCATGAATCCGATTCCTGCGTTGATGATCGCACTGCAGACGCCGACTGCAATAATGTTTGTCGGAATGATGTACCCAAAAATCCAAAGCAGGGCAAAACCAAGCACTGGGAAAAAGCTTGCGCAGAAAAAGGATAACTTTTTGCCGATCTTTGCAGAAAGCATCGGGAGAATTGCCATGGATGCCATCTGTGCAAAGCCCGCCATGCCTGCGTATATAGGATAGAGCACGCCGTTGCCTTCCGACGCATATGTTCTCTCTGCCACGTATTTAAAATAATAGAGTGCGAAACTGTTTGAGAGCTGGTAAGCAACGTTAAAGAATAACGCGATACCAAGGATCACCTTGACTTGGTCATTTTTAAACAACACATTTATCATGCCTTTTACGGATGTCTTTTCTGCCTTGGGCGTGATGACCTGCTCCCTGCAGGTAAGGCAGGTGACGAGCGATGCGAAGATATACACAACTGCAATGATGATCGCAAGGATCGAGAAGCCTCGGACATCATTTCCACCGCCCAATGTCGATACGAGTATCAGACCGAATGAGTTGATGACAAGCCATGCGCAGCTTGCAAAAATACGTGGGATTGCAGAGATCTGGCTTCTTTCATTCTCATCATCTGTGAGCGCTGGCACGAGAGACCAGTAAGGAATATCCATGATGGTATAGGTCATGCCCCACAAAAGGTAAAAGACAGAGCACCATACCAGATATGACTTTCCCTCGATACCGTTATCGAGAAACAGCAGCACCAGCACGATCGCGTTCAGTATCGTTCCAATCATGATCCATGGACGGAATTTACCCCATTTCGTCCGGGTATTGTCCACAACCATTCCCATGAACGGATCGTTAAACGCATCCCATATCCTTGCCACCATAAACAATCCTCCCACAAACGCGGGCGCGACGCTGCGGTAGTCGGTGAGATACATCATCAGGTATGTACCTACAATCGCATAGACGGCATCCTTACCAAACGCACCGATGCCAAAACAGATTTTTGACAGCCAGCTTAGCTTTTTGTTCATAAACTTGAACCTCCTTTGATAAAAGTTTTACTAATAAAACACGTTTTTGACAAGAAAATACTTTTTCACAGATTTCTCAAAGTATCACAGATTTCTGCATGAATGTCCCACAACCATTCTAGTTCATTTTCTTGTCTAGTAAAATCATTATAGCATAATTATTTCAGAATGTAAATAAAAATTTTACTATTATAGTAAAATTTTTATCATTATATATTCAGTATTTCTATGCTCCACTAATTGTGCGTTGGACACCAGGCAGCTCCTGCTGACATATTTCCTTTGGGTGCCCGTATGCAATCGAGTAGGAGAAAAGCCTTTCCCCTACTCGCGCCACCGATGCGCCACTCCAGTGGCATATTTTTCATGCGAAAAACTGCCACATATGGTTTTTCGCATTAGCATCGGCGTGTGCAAAAAAAGAGGTGGCAACATTCATATTGCTGCCACACTCTCTCTCTGTACTAAATTACAAGGTATCACAATCTTGACCGGCATAGTGCTACCCTTTCTCTGCCTCTCCATGCACAGTATCGCTTCCCTGACACTTTCACGCATGGGAACCGCGATCGAAGTCAGCGGCGGCGTTGCAAATTCTGACAGGCTTGTATTGTTAAACGTAACGATACTCATATCCTCCGGCACGCGAACCTGATGTTCCTGCAAGGCTTTCAACACACCTGGAGCGACCGCGTCGCTTGCGATAAATGCTGCTGTGGGCAGATGGCTTTGCCGGTCCAGATACAGTTTCATCTTGTCATAGCCATCCTTTGGATTCATCAGGCAGTTGATCACAAAGTCTTCACAAAACAAATTCCGGTTTATTAAATGTGTCCTATAATAGTAATAGCGATCATCCATCTGCATCTGTTTTGTGTCGCCAAAACTATGTGTCCCTCCGATATATGCAATCTCCCTGTGTCCTTTTCCGAGCAGGTACTGCAAGGCAAGCCGCAGTGCCTGATGATAATTCGGCACAATGCTGTAATATTTGAGTTCATCCGGCGAGGAGTCGATAAATACGATGTTCTCTGTGTACTGCCTCAGGCTTTGGATTTCTTCCTCTGTAAATCTGCCGATCGCATAAATCCCATCCAGTTCTTCTCCGGCAGTCTTTTCAAACATGCCTTTTGCATTTCGAAGCAGCGGGCTTAACACGGATTGTCTTTTAAAACATTCCTCTTCCAGGACATATTTCATCATCATATAATAAATATCATCCAGCAGCTCCTGATGTTCAAACATCTGTACAACTCCCATATGGAGCGCTTCTTTCGGCGTATCTTTCTCCGCAAGCCCTGTGCCATATCTCTGTACAACTGTTTTATAGCCAAGCTCATCTGCTATCCGAAATATATTTGACCTTGTGTTATCCGAAACACTTATTGTATCATCATGGTTCAATACTCTGGAAACTGTCGCCAATGAAACATTCGCCTGTGCAGCGATATCCTTAAGTGTCGCCATTTTGCTGCTCCTTTCGCTTTTCATTTTTCTATAGTATAACAGAATTTTTGCAAAAAGCGAATATAAATTTATTCCTGGGCATCTATAGGTCTCCTTGATTAAGAAATGCAGGCTATTTACGATATTGAAGTTAAATATGCATCTAATTTCCTGCCGTCTCCTATCCCATTAATATCATTTCTGATCAACAGTTGCCGGAATTAACAACAATATGAGTTAGATGTATTTAAAGAGCGTAGCTGCTACGGCTCCTTTATCCGCAAGCATTTCTATAAAATACTGCTCCGTCAGTTCTCCAAGACCTGCCTCATACAAATTGATTCCAAAAAGCTTTTCGTCAGACAGAATCGGTGCCACCTTATCGTGAATATCTGTATCCCCCAATTTTATTTCTGAAACATATGGGCATACTGTTTCTAACAAGGGATCGGGACTCAGTTCAAAACTTTCCCCGGTATCGTCAATGCCCATAAGATATCTGAGCCATCCGGCAAATACTAACGGTATGCGTTTTAAGGACTTCACATCAAGGTTTTCTGATCTCTGATAAGCTTTTATCGTCTCGCCAAAACGAATTCCTAATTTCTGTGAAGTATCTGTAGCGATCCTCTGCGGTGTATCAGGCATAAACGGGTTGGGTATTCTCTTGGTAAGCACTTCATCAATAAAACTCTTCGGCTCGACTACACCCGGATTCACTACCACAGGCATACCTTCTTCATAGCCTATAATCTCGACCAGCTTTTTTAATACCGGGTTATCCATCTCAGATGAGATCAGCTTATACCCAAGCAGACATCCGAACACCGCCAGCGTAGTGTGCAGCGGATTAAGGCATGTACACACTTTCATCTTCTCCACCTTATCAACTGTATCCCGGTCAGTAAAGATCACACCTTTTTTATCAAGGGGCGGCCTGCCGTTCGGGAACTGGTTTTCAATGACAAGGTACTGGCATTCTTCGGCATTCACAAAAGGTGCTACATATGTATTCCTGCTTGTAATTACAGGTTCAAGACCACATATACCGTCCGATTCGAGTATGCTTACCACCTTCGGGTCGGGTCTTGGGGTAATCTTGTCTATCATGGTCCATGGGAAACTTACTTTATTCTTGTCCTCAATATATGCGGTAAAGCCTGTTTCTGCATGCCCGGCCTTCTCCCATGCCACAGCAAATTCGTGTACTGCGTTATAGAGTTTATCGCCGTTATGGGAGCAGTTGTCCATACTCACCATGGCTACAGGTTTAGCGCCTGCGAGGAACCTTGCATATAAAAGCGATGTGACCTTTCCGATATAACTGACACTCATATCAGGTTTGTTCCCCATGTCAGCTTTTACAGCAGACAGAAGCTCCCCCTTACCATCTACAAGACTGTAGCCCTTTTCTGTAATCGTAAAGCTTACCATCTGGAGACTGTCACTTTCAAAAATCTCTATAAGACGCGCCATATCATCCACATTCTCTCTGTCAGCAGCAAGCGCTTCTACGATACTTCCAATTACGGTCTTGTCTACCATTCCATCTGATTTTAATGTGACAAGAATACCCATACAGTCATGAGGTTTGTACATTTTCTCTATGATCTCACTGTCGAAACCATCTACTGCGATCAGGCCTGAGTCCATAGATCCGTCATTTAGCAGCTCCTGCATAATGTTTGCCTGAAATGCCCTGAAGATATTCCCGGCTCCGAAATGAACCCACATAGGTTTTTCCCTTGTATTTTTTATCACTGCTTTCCTGTCAAATTCCGGAAGATCATATCCCGCCTTTTTCCATTCTTCCTTATGATTCAATACACCGTTTTCTGTAAGTATTAAGCTCATACCCAATCCCCTCCTCGATATCTATAATTTATTCCTCCTATTATATTGCATTTTTGATATTTATTCAAATGAAAATGCCTGAAACTGCATGTTTTCTGACGGATTCATTCGAAAATATAATGCATGGACACCTTCAACCGGATTGACAGGAATACTGATATGCTCCCAGTCGCCATTCAGCCCAAATATATTCTTTCCAATCTCCTCTCCCGACAGATGATCCAGTCGTACTGATATCTCCACATCATTGCAGCCTCTTACAAGCAGACTGATCTGACTAGGCTTATTCCAGTCAAAATACTTATATCCGACAATTGTCCCCTTCTGAATATTCGCTATATAATGTAACGTTTTTGTCTCATCACAGCCAACAGACTCTTCATATATATGCGGCTCTGTACCACGCCTGCACTCCCTAACCGTAAGCCGTTCTTTACTAATCTGCGGTGCTGTCAGATGACAGCAATAGCAGGCATTGTATTCGCCCTCTGCCGGAAGGGGACTGTTGTTAAGTCCACAGCTTGTTATTTCTGACTGTGCAAACCAGCCGTCCTCTCTGACGGTAAGCCGTTCCGCACAGCCCTGTCTGCAGCACTCAATTCCATGTGTCTGGCGGTGGTAAAAAATATACCAGTCTCCGTTAAGCTCTGCCAGCCCACCATGGACATTGCCATATGGCATAACCTGCACAGTATTTCCATTTAACCCAAAATCGGCACTGCTCACTAATGCACCCATGTAAGAATATTCGCCAAGAGGTTCGTCAGACACTGCATATGCCATTTCATGGCTCAGTTCACTCGAATATACCATAACATATTTTCCATTGATTTTCCGCGGACTTGAGGCCTCATAAAAGCCATGTCCCTCAAATCCCGTGCCCTTTGTAACATTTCCCCCCGGAATAATCGGTATCGGACCTTTTTTAATCGTGAGCATATCCTGATCCAATTCAAAGCCTAAGCTTGTTTCAGGAAATGGGGATCCAATATTCTTGAATCTTTCCGGTATGGGTCCAGGCATACAAAAGCCAACATACAAATACACTTTATCGCCATCGACAAGCACGCCCGGATCAAACATTTTAAAGTCCTAATAAGTGGTTCCGTCAGGAAGCTTCACATTACCATAATATACAAACGGACCTTTCGGCGTATCGCTTACTGCCACATGGCATACCTTTTGTGCGTTTGTATTCCAGTACATATAATACCTGCTGTCCACTCCCTTTACCACATCCGGTGCGGCCATGGCATCCTGCTCTCCCAGACCGGGGCATTCCGAACGCGGAAAACCAACTCCGTCACAGCTCCAATCCCCCAGATCATCCAGCGGTGCAGACCATATCATATAGTCTCCCAGACAAAAACCTTTTTCTCCGCCGGCATAATCATGGGAACCATATATATAAAGTCTGTTGTCAAATATTCTTGGTTATCCGTCAGGAATATACTCATATAAGGGTAAATATGGATTCATTGCAAATTTCCTCATCGATTGCTCCTTTACGCTATTTTTTTATTTTGTTCAGTTTGCGGTTTAAGTCCTGGATAAAGCTCTCCTCAAATTGTCCGCTCATTCTGTTGATAACCCTTAATAAAGTAATTGAAGGCATTGAAGCGGAAATAATACGGGTGCTGATAATGGGAAAGTCGCACCGCATTGGCATCGGTTTCTTTTTTGAGAGCCATGTCCTGATCAAGCTGTTCACAGATTGGTGCACAGCCCATACCCTCAAAATCCTGATGTTTTGCCACTCCGCATATGGTTATCCGCTTTCCGTTCAGCAGCAAGCCATTATCAGAGGTCATCACTATTTTGCGAAAGCCAAAGGGTATACTGACCGCGTCAACACATTCTTTATTTTCCATAAGACGCGCTCTGTATTGATACATATGCGGGTCTTAAAAACATATCTTATTTCCGTCAAATCGGCATTGATGTAGACAGTATCGTAGTCTAAAGAAAAAGCTGGGGCTAGATGTTGATACCGCATATCAAAAAGGTATCGTTATCTAACCCCAACAAAATTACCGCCGGAAAATCCATCATCCGTAAAATGCACTGTGTTGGTATACCTGTTAATTTTCGCTGACAAGTTTCCTTTATTATCTGGATTATGATTCTATCATGATCACATAACCGATGCGCGGGTAACAGCAAGTGATGCCATTCCGTTCTCTGCCATCTCATCCGCACAGATAAATACAAGCTTCCCTTCATAGGCAAGACTGGTCTGGATGCTGTCTCTGATATTTTATAATTGTTCAAGACAAGCCTGGATTTCGGCACATACGGCGCGGTCGTTTTCAAACATCTTCGCAAACAGACGTTTCAGCGTTTCCTGCGTTTCCTTTTGTAAAATCAAATCTGCGGACTGCTGGGTGATCGCATATCCGGTCTTGGGACCCACACCAAGCGCGCTCCATATCTTCCATCCGATACCATGTGTTTCATCATTTCCATCCATGATATACCGTGCCAAAAAAATATCGCTCAGCCGACTATGTACTTCTTTATTGGTACAAATATTGCATAGCAGGTTTTCGGCTCCGCCGAATGCTTCTGCGGCATGCCATCTTGCTTCAATCGGCACACTGTTGATGCCGCACATCATGCCGGCAGTGTCCATGGCGTTTTCGATCGTCACATGGTCGAGCACATTCATAATCACGCTTTCAAGTGCCGTATGTTCAGCATAGGACAGGGCAGATGCGATGCGTTCCAGGAGTTCTTTGTAGGACATCTCAGGCCCAGTGTTGCCGGTGATGACAATGGCGTCGCGCAGCATGGAATGCCAGTTATCGGACAATGTATGAAACTGTGAATCCAAGACATATACAGTATCTGCGTCATAGCCCACTGTAAGAATCCATTCCATTTCGTTTTCTAACCGCAGCAGGGTCGGGAAACCCGTATCCAAAAAGTTTTTCATTGTGGAAAGCACCTCTTCCTGTGCACTTGTACCGTCAAAGCGCAGATAGGAAAATCCTGCAAACCGCGCCAGTGCATCGACAAAACCGTCATCCCAGCGCCAGCCGTTGGAAAATCCCGGCAGGGAATGCGGCTCCACGGTGTCATCCCACGGATAATCGAAGCCAAACGCCAGTGTCGATGCTGTCAAAAGACAGTGGTAGACGGACAACTGGTGGCGTTCCAGCAGATTATCACCGCAGGAGCTGCAATGGATGCAATAGCGGCGGTTCTGCGCACACCAATATGGCGTTTCCTCCGTATATCCGCGAGCAATGACCAATGCAGATGCAAGTGCCGCAGTGAAGCTGTCCGATTCCGCATCCACCGGAAAGGGTACCTGATGTTCTAAGATCTTTTTCATAGCGCTATGACCATAGCCTTTTCCTGTTTAGCGTTCGCGAAATGTGTTCCGTAATCACTGAACATGTAAAGGCTTCCTTTCTTTACTTTGTGAATAGTATACCATAGACTGGGACTGGCTGTACAGCCTTTTTTCCCACTTTGAGTACATATCTTGTTGGGTTCCCCGACGCCCTGACGGACACACAATCAGCCCAGCTTCGTCCTGTTCCTCCAAGGAACGCTTGACAGTCATGTGGCTGCATGAAAGCGCCGCCGACAATTCCAACATCGGGAAACGGATAAATAAAATCCTGTTCACGTCCTCTATGCCGTCCGTCAGTACAGCGTCCAGCATACGGGCATACATGACCTTTGCAGTGTTGCTGACCAGTAGCCGGAGTGCGGCTTTTGGCGCTATGTTGGAATCTGCGTCCAGTGTTAAACTGCCGATTTCAAGCCGATGACTGTTTGCGATCTTCGCACGGCGTAGAAGCGCGCCGATTCGTAAAAACAGCTCGTCAAGGTCAACAGGCTTAATCATGTAATCATCTATTCCGATGTGGTAGCCACGATGTTTGGAGGCGAAATCATCCCTTGCTGTCATAAACAGAATTGGGATATTTTCGCCCAGACCTGGCAAACTCAAATTCGTTGATGCCAGGCATCATAATATCAGACACAATCAGGTCAAAAGCATTGTCATGCATCGTATTATAAGCGTTATTTATCTTCTAAACTGTCTGTGGTTTCATAGCCGTTTTGATTAAGAAAAGCGCAGACTGCCTGATTCCCTACTCGTGCGCCGAGCATCCGTCAGCTTTGCTGACATTATTCCTTTAGATGCCCGTGTGCATATAAAGTTACTGCGGCAGCAATGGCCATTGTCACGAGTCCGAAATATACATATACACCATGGATAGCAGTCATATTGCTGCCCATCAATGTGTAAATCAGCACAGCAAGCGTGGAGGCGAGCGAACTTGAAATCTGCCGCAGCGTGTTAAAGATCGCACTGCCGTCAACCCGCTGTCTGCCTTCCAGTCCGCTTAGAGCCATTGCGGTTGCAGGTGAATTTAAAGTTGACATTGCAATCGTCTGTACTGCAAATGCAACAGCTATATATATAATTGAAGTATTCTGCGAGAATAAGAACCCCATTACCGAATATACTGCAAATAGACCTGTTCCCACAAGAAACATCGGTTTGATCCCGACTTTATCATACAGCCTGCCTGCGGAAAGTGTTGTAATCACCGATAAAACCGAGCCTACAATTGTGGCAAGTCCGTATGAAGTATCAGAAAAGTCCCTGATTGACTTTGCGAAAATAGGTAATATCATTGCGTTTCCCATAGCAATGAGATACATGCAAAGGCTTAATGTAACAGCTATTCTGAACTGTGGATTCCTGAACACACGCAGATTCAGCATAGGCTTTTCGGACTTTAACTGCAAAAATACAAAAGTGCCAAGAAACAAAATTCCGGCAAGTATAAGTCCGCCGCCTTTAAGCGTAAAAAGACCGCCGCTTATATTACTCACACCGATCAAAAACGCTGCAAATCCTAATGAGGAAAGTAATACATACAGGATATTCAGATCCGCGGTTTCCCTGTCCGTAATATTTTTCATAAATATAATACCACAAATGATAATCAGGATTCCGACCATAAACAATGATGCAAAAACGCCTTTCCAGCCAAATGAATCCAGAATAAGCCCTGCATATGTAGGTCCTACAACTGAGGATACCATTGCTGCCATAGAATAGGCACCCATAATGGTTCCATGTTTTTCCTTCGGATATAGCTTCAGCAGAACAATCTGTGCAAACGACAGCAGCATACCACAGCCGACAGCCTGAAACAATCTGCTTATAAGGAGCATGGGAAAGTTTACAGATAAAACAGCCGCCAGGGAACCGACTGTAAATGTGGTCATCGCAGAAAAGAAATATGCTCTGTTAGATACTCTCTTGATCAAAAATGCTGTTATCGGTATCGTGATTCCCGAGATCAGCGTTGCGCCGCTTGTGAGCCACTGGGCAAGATTTGATGATACCCCGAAAAATTCCGTAAAATTCGGTATCATATTTCCTGTTACCGTGGTGGACATTGATGTTATAAATGCCGCCGCAAGCAATGTGATTAATATTCCTGTTCTTTGTACATTTGAGATACTTTTCTTATTGCCTATCATTTAGTTCTCCTTTTCATCTTGTTAAAATAAGTATTAAGCACATTATATCATCCAAATGTTAAAGTTTTGTAAGAAGGTTTTTATGCCCAACAGCTGGCGCTTCTTGACAGCAACTTCTTCCTCCGTGATTTGTCCTGAATCGACAATCAACTCGTTCATTCATCGCATCCCTTATATACTTTCCATGATGTCTAATAAATGTTGGTAACTGTCTACGCTGTCGTAAACAACATCCTCTCCTGACAGTTCTTTAAACAGCTTTCTTGCACAATCAATCTTCGCCTTTTCGATTGGCTTCAGATTCAGTGTTTCCATAGTTCCTTTTGTCTCTGCAATAAAGAAAATATGTTTCACAGTTCCTTTATAAAAAGCGATCGCCCAGTCTGGCGAATAATTGCCAATCGGCGTTGGGATAGAAAAACCTTTCGGCAGCTTTGCATATACACATACTTCATCTGCCAAATCCATATCCTCCGCAAACCTGCGCTCTATGCTTTTTCCATCCTGGGCGTATCCGTCTACAAACACATAATCCTGCACATTCTTCTTTGCACAGTATGCCCTTGAAAAATCAGTGTTTTTCTCAGCAGTAAAGATATTTGCATCATAGCTGCCCTCGGCTTTATTGTATGTAATCTGCTCCACGATCATGGTTGCTTTCTGTTCATTGATCAGTCGGATCGCCTTTGTAATAAATTCCTCCGGATTATTTTTAAACATGGCAAAAGTATATGGTTTTATCCCCGAAAGAATTCTTGCCGCCGATTTTCTTGTAATTTTTGCACCTTCGGCAACCTTTCCCACAAGGTCATATTTTACAAAGCTTCCTTCTGAACGTTCCAAAGTGAATGTGTGACTTTTCTCAGCCAGAAATCCTGTACCGCTTTTCAATTTATCAGAATTCCAGTCAATGCCTTGTTCACCGGTGGTTACGGTATATTGCAATTTTGCAACAAACATCTTATCGTCTATGTGAGCAATCGCTTTTCTAATCAGCTCCTCACTGTCAAACTCTACTGTATATGCAAACTTATGATTGATATGATTCCAGAGCGCCTGAAACTCTTTCTTGTAAAAATTTTCATTCAAAGCGTTCTCCTGAATTTTTGTTTCATGACCGTTTCCAATCATGTTATCCAATGCGTGTTCATCAAAAATACATTGAATCAGTGCATGAACACCCTCCGAAATATCCTTACAACTTTCCGGCAACATCGCAAGCGTGCCCTCTGCCAGATCTGCACGATATCTGTCTGTCACATGGTCATCATCATCAATATAATCATTCTTTACAAGATAACGGTAAATATCTCTACCTTGTTTATCGGAAACAGTGATATCATTGCCATTGATCACAAGCGTTTTCCCAATGAAGTATTCAGCCGTAGCTCTTGTTGGACGCTCATACAAATCATCACGAATGCCTTGCTGCAAATCGGCAACAAAGTCTTTATACCCATCCGATGCAATAACTGTAAGCTGATTGATCTGCTGAACCTGACTTCCAAGCGTATCCGCATCCATCCGATCACCGCTTTGATTTACACAAAGCCTTAGACCTCTGCCAACCTCCTGCCGCTTCTGTGTAGGGGAACTGCATCAGTGCTTCAAAGTACAAATCTGAAAACCATTCGGGTTATCCCATCCCTCTCTAACCGCAGAG
>CAMWLV010000066.1 GCA_947175175.1 uncultured Lachnospiraceae bacterium | reverse complement strand
TTCGCAGAAGCCGGCTTGGCATTGTCATGAGTAATTTATTAACAGTTCCTTACAAAATGTCGATAAATTTCTTATGTTTCTTACCAAACTCTCTCAGTCTTACACAATCCTACCATTATTCATGAAACTCTTACGATTATATACCTTTTTCATACATTTGTAAACTGCCAGAATGCTATGTATATTTTATAATAAAATTATTTTTTTGTTTATATCAACGAAACACCCATCACATTTGCGGGTATTTCGTCGCTATGTTTCGTTCTATTTGCACAAAAATTCCTATGTCAATTCAGATATTTTAATGGATTGACAGCTGTTCCATTGATACGGATTTCAAAGTGAAGATGCGGTCCAGTGCTTCGGCCTGTATTTCCACTCAGGGCGATCCGTTCTCCCTGCGCTACCGTCTGCCCTGTCTTGACCAAAACCTTGCTCAGATGTCCGTATCTGGTCTGTCTGCCGTCTGCATGGTTAATGTAAACAGCATACCCATAGCCGCTTGCCCAGCCTGCATGCACGACAGTACCCGCATTGGAAGCTACTACTGTGGTTCCGATCGGCGTTGCCCAGTCTACCCCCTTATGGTTTGTCGAGGCGCCCTTTGTCGGTGCACTTCTCGCGCCAAACCCGGAGCTTAATCTTCCGCCAGAGATTGGTTTCATGTATGTTGGAGGTATTTTCGTCCCGCGCTCAACGATCTTGGGAACAGCCTCGGCATAAACCTCTTCCTTCAGGATTTCCCTGCCAATCTCCTGACCATTCTTATACGCGATCGTCGCTGCCACCCTGCGCCTTCCGGCAGATGGCTCCTGCCTCGTCACCCTCTGCGTCGTATACCAGTCATCGTTAGGTATATACTGAACTTCTGCCTCATAATCTTCTGTGTATACCTGCTCCTCCTTCCACATAATTGAAAGTTCCGGCTCTGGAACAGTGATGATAAGCTCCTGATCAACGCGGATTATCGTATTTTCATCTTCAAGGGCATCGTTGATCGCAACCAGCTCGTCCATTGGAATATTGTTGTCGAGGCTGATCTGTGAAAGCGTATCTCCCGAAACCACTTTATAGATAATCTGCGTCTCCTGCTCCTTCGTCACAAGATTCACGGCTTCCTCAACAGTGATCAGCTCATCCTCCAGAAGATATGCCTCCACGACCTCTATCTTTTCCGCATAGTCAATATCAGTCAATCCTGCTGCATAATCCTCAAAACCTTTTTCCACCTCAGGTTCCACTGACGCAAACATTTCCTCCAAGTCTGCCGTCACCCCCGCAGATGTGTTGAGCCGCTCTTCCTCTGCCGGCGCCGCATCCCTCGGCGAAATCACTGCTTCCAACACATTGATCTCGCGGTCATTGTCCAGTTCGAGTTCAACCTGATACTGATTCTGTGTGTCATAGGGCGCCAATGCCTGCTCAAGCAACGTGTGCACATCGTCATACGAACCAAGATTTACCGCAGTCTCATTGACTTTCACAGTATATGAACGGTGCAATGTCTCGCGCGTGCTGCGCTTCATGACATCAACCATCCTTTCTATAACATCCTCCTCTTTGTCCACTGATGCCCAGAGCTTTTCACTTCCCTCTGTCGCAAGCTCTGTGTCCATAAACACCAATTCATCGCTTCCAATCTCCCTGACCGCCTGACGCCTTGCCTGAACCAAAATACTGTCAAGGTGCTCTGTCGATGCGAGCGTTCCAACCTCGACTCCGTTTAGGCGCACTGTAAAAATATTATCTCCTGTATGTTTAAAAAGCCGTATTGACGGAAACAAGAGCGCGCAGACTACCACGACAATCGCAGCCGCCTCTATGTAACACAGCTTTATCTTTTTATTGAAATGCATATTTTAATCCTTATATCTGTTGTATTTGTAAGGAACTGTTCAGAAATAACCCCTGTCACACGTTATTTCTGAACAGTTCCTTACAGATATCATTTTAACAGCCTTTAGCGATAATGTAAAGAAAAACCTAAAGAGCAGTAAAAAGATTCAATACCAGCTGCCGGTTCCCACTGTTGTGGTAGCTGTGCTCTTTTGCAGCATCAAGCCTTATGGCATGGTTGGCTGCGACTTCATAGGTTCCCTCTGTCGTCTCCAGCGTCAGCACACCCTGAACTACCAGAATATATTCGCTGCCTCCCTCCCCTTGCAGAAAACACGCACAGCCTTCACCCGGCTCTATTTTCATCTCATAAACCTCGAAATTCCTGCGTCTGTCATACGGAAATACCGAGCGCACCTGATATGCCCCCTCCTCCGCGCGCAGAAGGGGCATTTTGTCATTATCCGTAATTAGTACAGACTCCTGTTTCGGATAGAGCAGTTCCTCAAAGGAAATTCTGATGCCATCCACGATCTTTGCGATCGTGGCAACTGTGGGATTGGATTCGCCCCGCTCGATCTGACCTAACATACTCTTGCTCACGCCCGTCTTCTCCGACAATGCATCAAGACTCATATTCTTAGACTTTCTGATTCTTTTTAAGTTTATCGCGATATTTTTATCCAACTGATTCATAAGACACCCCCATAAAACGAAAAGCACCAGATTTTCTTTCTACAGCTTTTTCTGCAATCAAAGAAAATCTGATGCTACATCTTCGTGGCACTTTTGCTTAATTTAATTATCCGAACACGTTCTGACCATTTTTATAATAATAATTTTTCCCTCATTCGTCAAGGCTTTTTTTGCACACTGTATCCGAATTTTCCAAGCCGTTTTCCAAGAGCATAGTATTCGCCATGATTATATACAATCGGTCTGGCGTTTTCTAAATGAAAGCTCCCCCTCTCGTCCATATATCGGTCGTCAACGTGCACGGCAATCACCTCGGCGATAAACATATCATGCGATCCCAGCTGCTCTGCCCTCACTACTCTGCACTCAATATTAACCGGACTCTCTGCAATGCATGGCGCTTTCACAAAGTCTGACTGCATCGGTGTCAGCTTCGCTTCCTTCCATTTATTGACGTCCCTTCCGCTCCGCACACCGCAGTAATCCGTGGCATAAGCGAGAGCTTGCGTCGTGAGATTGATGACAAATTCGCCTGTTTCCTCGATCATGTGATGCGAATATCTTGATGGACGGACGGAAATACTCACCATCGGCGGATTGGTGCAGATCGTCCCTGCCCACGCTACCGTGATAATGTTGGCTCTCCCCTCTTTGTCTGCCACGCTCACCATCACTGCCGGCAGCGGATAGAGCATGTTTCCGGGTTTAAATGAAATCTTTGCCATATGCAGTCCCCTTGCTATTTTATAACATTGCCTTAAAACGCACCTATTACCAGAAGCGCCCACAAAACAACACTGACGATTGATATGATCGTAGAGAGCACGCTGAAAATCATCACTTTGTTCAGCTTTGCATTCAGCTCCTTTTTCAGCTCGTCTTTTAACACAGATCTCTCATTCTGTACACTCTCCATACAGCGCTTGATCTCGTCAACCACCACAGCCTGCACATTTCTGTACACCTTGACATTCTCCTTGTGCACAAAATCATCTGATTTCTGAAATTTATTCTCGAGCAGAGCGGTTATGGCAGAGATATCATTCTGCTTCTGGAGCTCCTCTGCGCGCTCCCGCTCAATGCGCTCCTCCTCTTTCCGCTCAAGCTCCGCCTCGCGGTTCCTCGTCTGCTCGTCTGTCAGATCCCGAAGCGCCGCGATCAACCGCTGCTCGTCCTCCTTCATGCTCTGAATCTTGTCTGCGTTGTCTCCAATCATGAGGTCAAGCTTCTCAGAAAGCTCTGTGTTGCGGTAATTGAGCTTTCTCATCTCCTGCAAAATCTTCTCGTATTCTGATACCTGCAGCTGCAGCCGCTTCATTTCCTCTGCTTCTGCCTGGGAATTTGCCTTGATCATCTCCTGCGCGCTGAATTTCTGTGCAAGTTTATCCATGAAATTATCCATCTCCTCAACCCGTACCTTTCCAGTAATGTAACTATTCTTTCTTATGTCCTGAACAGTTACTCAGTATCTTTCATTGCATCTTATGACCTTTGATATATCTTATCATTAAACTGTTTGTCTTACAATCAGAAGTTGCAAAAAATCGTGTGCTGTGCGTCTATTGATTAAGAACATCCAAATGACGTGCGCCGCCGCTATTTTAGTCTGCTCAATTTTTGTATGTTTTGCACATAAAGTATTGTTATTTTTTTCGCGCTAGTATACATATTTACAATAAACTAACATTTTGTTCATATTTTGTTCATAATCCAATGGTAATATTAGACCATAGCAAACGACAACAACGTAGTGTTTTCATTACACATAGATAAATTTTTTCATAATAGCCCCGATCCATTTCTTAGAGATGTGTCGGGGCACTCCTCATTTTACGCCTTATGCCCTGTCAAAAAACATTGATCCCAGCCAACCAAAACGCTTTCTCCAGTCTCTACAATCCGCTCCAACACGATGGCCAGCTTTTCCTGTGTCATTCCGGACGGCATACAGTTTAAGTCAACTTCCTTTCCCCAGTTATATTGATATTGTTGCATGAATTTCTCAATTTTCTCCAAAGTTTCCTGATCGACCATTTTTACTCCTAAAAGAAATTTCCTTAATCCAATGACAGTTGTTTGACTTCCTCATTCAGCGACAACATCTTCGCATCGAGTTCTGACACCATTTTGGCGCATGCGTAGAGTTCCGCCTTAATGTGTTCTGGAACATTCACATCAAATTTGTAATTGATCTTGTGCTCTAAGCTTGCCCAGAAGTCCATCGCCACGGTTCTGATCTGTATCTCAACCTTCGCGTCCACTCTCTTTTCAGACAGATAGATGGGAATGGACACAATCATGTGATAGCTCTTATAACCGCTTGCCTTCGGCTTTTTGATATAATCTTTCACCGACAGGATCTTGATATCATTCTGCCGTTCCAGCATTTCCGCTATCCTGTATATGTCTGTCGTAAAGGAGCATATGATACGGATTCCTGCTATGTCATTGACATGCTGGATCATGTTGTCGATCGTGGACTCATATCCATGTTTTTTCAGTTTCTTTACAATACTCTCCGCGGTCTTGATCCTTGACTTGATATGCTCTATGGGATTGTATTGATGTACGTGTTGAAATTCATCATTCAAGATCTCGAGCTTCGTTCCAATTTCCTTTAAAGCAGAACTGTATATCAGAATTACTTCTTTCCAGCTGTCCACATCAGAATTTCCATTTCCAATATATTCCATAAACACGCCGCCTCTCTTTCCCCTTTATGTCCCTGTACCACCAGGCAGAAAAATACTCTTCCCCACTGCCGCCGTGCGGGACTTTCTATGGCACAACGCCTATTATTGTACCACACTTTTCCGGATTGTGACCATGTGAAATCTTAAATTTTACATAAAATTTTTGATAAGATTTGTACTTTCTATTTTCCTTTCTTCATGATACAATGGAAATGATTCAGCTGCATAACACCCAGGATATCATATCAATTCATACAGCACGCAATGCCAGCAGGTCGGCACGGCAGGATTAAGGAACTATCGGAAAATACATAAGGAGATTTTACTATGTTTCGATTGTGGGCAAGAACTTTCAAAGACAACCATATGCTCAGGGATACTGTCATCTGCGACGAGCGCCCTGAGACACGCACACACAAAGTATTTGATGCGCTTGAAGCAGTATGTTATCAGTTTGACCTCGGGAAACCGATCTGGCTCGATTCCAATATTGCTGATTTTAAGAAACATGACAAAACCCGTTTTACGTCGGACAATTTTATAGAGGCGATTGACTTTGACTATCTGGAAATACATGTGATTGAGGAGGACTGAGTGCAGTCCTCTTTTTTTTCTGAAAAATGCATTCTGCGGATATCTTGTGTTATTTCTTATTTTTTTGATAATGATGATTGACATTGAATATAATAAGTAGTAGTATTTAGTTAATCAATATGTAGTTTTGAATACTACATTATGTTTTATTATATTCTACAAGTTGCTACAGGCATAATACTTGCAGGATATATTTCCTCTACTTCGGCAGGAAATGAATAGCGGCAATGAAGGTACTGTTATTATGAAAAAATTTGAGAATGTATTGCAATCAAAGGAGGAGTAACTTATGCAGTTAACAATCAGAGAACCTGGTAGTGCGATCACGCATTTTATCGCATGCCTTATGGCGGCAATCGCCGCGTCGCCACTCATTGTAAAAGCCCATGGAGGCATGACAACTATATCGCTCGCCATCTTCGCTGCGAGCATGATTCTTTTGTATGGAGCAAGTGCACTCTATCACAGCGTCAATGTCACTGATCAGGTATTGCGTGTTTTTCGAAAGATTGACCACATGATGATTTTCGTGCTGATCGCAGGCTCCTACACACCAGTATGTCTCATTGTGCTTGGCGGCAGTTTGGGATATACGCTGCTGGCTCTTGTATGGGGTGTCGCAATCGTTGGTATGTGTGTAAACGCATTGTGGATCACCTGCCCGAAATGGTTTTCATCGATTATATATATCGCGATGGGCTGGCTGTGCCTGCTCGTTTTCGGAACGCTGTGGAACACACTTCCCCACGCAGCGTTTGGCTGGCTTTTGGCAGGGGGGATCATTTACACAATTGGCGGCATTATCTATGCATTAAAGCTTCCTGTGTTCAACTCCCTGCACAAATATTTTGGTTCCCATGAAATTTTTCATCTTTTTGTGATGGGAGGAAGCATCTGCCACTTTGTCTTTATGTACTGTTATGTGGCATAGAAACCCTCTTTACCCCTTCTACTATGCGCCGATGTCTCTTCCCTCTTTGCATCGGCGCACATTATCAGCTCTGTATCATTTTCATGCGGTAGAACTCGCCCTTCATATCCATCAATTCCTCAAATGTGCCATATTCCACACACTTTCCATCTGCAATCACTGCAATCCGGTCTGCATCGCGGATCGTCGATAAGCGGTGTGCCACGATAAATGTCGTCCTGCCTTTCACCAGATTATTGATCGCTTCCTGGATCATTTTTTCCGAGATGCTGTCCAGTGCTGAAGTCGCTTCGTCCAACACGATAATCTTGGGATTTCGGATCAGTGCCCTTGCTATGGCAATTCGCTGGCGCTGTCCGCCGGACAGTTTACCGCCGTGCTCGCCTACTGCTGTGTCCAATCCTTTCGGAAGGCTCTCCACCAGATCGGTCAGGTTCGCCGCGCGCACCACCTCTGCAAGCTCCTCGTCCGTCACATGTTCACAGCCATATGTAATGTTTTCTCGAATCGTTCCGGAAAATAAAATCGAGGTCTGCGGCACAACTGCCAGATGCTTTCTGTAGGTGCGCAGATCTATCTGGCTCATATCGTGTCCGTCAAGCAGGACTTTCCCCTCACTCGCCATATGAAAGCCGATGACCATATTTAATATCGTGGACTTCCCGGCACCTGACTCCCCGACAAAGGCGATTGTCTGTCCTTGCTCTACATGCAGATTCAGGTGATTCAGCACTTGATTTTCATTGTTGTTGTAATGGAAACTGACTTCTTCAAAATCAAAGACACCGTCCACATCAGACAGCTCTTCTTTGCCCTCATTGTGCTCCACATCTTCCGACAGCAAAACCTCTCCGATTGAATTTACGGACTCAACGCCCTTGGTTATAATCGGAAGTAATGTCACGATCGCAGATACCTGATTGACTACTGTGGAAAAATAGCTCTGATAGAGTGTGATATCGCCAACCTGTATGCTTCCCTTCACCGCAAGATATCCGGTAAAAGCAAGGCATATCACTTGAAAAATCTGGAAAATTGCCCAGCCAACAGAACCGAAAAGCGCCTGTACCAC
Organism: uncultured Lachnospiraceae bacterium; assembly: GCA_947175175.1. Lineage (GTDB taxonomy): Bacteria > Bacillota > Clostridia > Lachnospirales > Lachnospiraceae > COE1. Next base: position 12,373 of record CAMWLV010000066.1, on the reverse strand, counting down.
ATCTAACTGATAGCCTTTTTCCGCCACTGCAAAGAGCTGGCTGCTAATTTTGCGCACTTCTTCATCTTCGAGGGCATGCGCCCTTGTCACAGGTACAAGTTCTACCATTTCCATAACACGGGCAGAGGTTTCCTCCATTTCTTTACGAAATTCTCTGTTCTTATTTTTCATGACATTCCGGAAGGATACCATTGTAATTGCTGCAACTGGTGCCGCAAACAGAAAAAACACGAGAACCGTCTTACTCTTAGATCCAGTAACGATCAATGCCACACTAATGTTCAAAACAATGTTTAATATATTTAGAAACATTTGCGTGGACAGCGTTTCCACTGCCTCTACATCACGCATGATTTTTGACTGAAGTCTTCCAGACTGTGTCTCCACATGATACGCTATGGAAAGCTGCTGCAATTTCCGCACCAGCGCCTTGCGGAGCCCCGTTTCCACATAGCGCGTCGCTAAACTTTTATAGGCGGTATACAGATAATTCATGGGCACATTGATCACGATCAGCACACTCTCAAACACAGTGTAAAATATAATATTCCGCACGGTACTGGGATTGCCTGTCGTCACGTCGTTGATGATATTTGCTGTCAGAATCGGCAACACCCACACACAGGCATGCTTGATAAAAAAACTGATCACCGCCAGCACAAATTTGTGGTAATTTCCTTTGTACAGGGCAATCAGTATCTTCATCGGCTGTCCCTGATACCTCCGATAGCATTCTATGAACCAGCTCTCTGTATCAATATTGCGCCTTGGCGACATTTTCCTCTCGAAATCTTTCATTCCTTCCTCCTCTTTCTTAGGAACTGTTAAGAAATAACTTTTAAATAATGCGCTGGATTTTTCTTCGAGAGTGCCGCTCGAAAATCAGGCGCATAGTGGGCTATGTAACTGATTTTTGAGTGGTGCTATCGGAGAAAAAGGCAAGCAATATTAAAAGTTATTTTTGAACAGTTCCTTACTGTACAGTTCCTTTCACTCCTCTATATTATGATTATACAGCATTATTCTGTGATTTTCTTCCAAAATATTGTGTAATTGTAGTTCTTTTTTACTTTTTTATGCTGTTGTCGACCGCGCCAAAAAAGGAACCTCACTCCGGTTCCTTTCTTTCTGTTTATTCTCTTGTTTCCCGAAATAGTGCATACTGGCGCTTTACGTCAGGATATCTTGACTTGGGGACAGATAGTTCCTTTCCGTTGGTCAGCGTCACGATATAACTGTTGATCTTCTCGATATACCTCATGTTGACAAGGAAGCTTCGGTGTGTCCGCACAAATCCCATGCCCTGTAAATCCTCTTCCAGCTCGTCCATTTTTCTGTAAATGCTGTATGTCCCGCTTGTGACATAAAACATATTCTTGTGCCTGTATGTCTCAATATAGACAATGTCCTCCACACGCAGACACACATTGCCTTCCACAAAGCTGAATCGGATTATCTGATCTCCCTGCTGTATCTCCTTCAAAATGTCCTCCTGTTACCATCATTATCTTCTATATCTGAACAGCTCCCTTTTATCTGACTGAAAACAGCATATGCATTGTATTGGAGAATGATTTATCTTGATTTAAATAGTCGAACGCTAACTTTGCCGCATTCGCAGAATTCCCTTTTTGCCTTTGTTCTGCATATGTGGACGCAGCGCGTTTCAATATATCTGCTAACCTTTCCCCATACCTGTTCGGCAATGGAGCCGCCAAAGCTTTCTGTCCGCCAAATACTTCTTTGTTTTGCTGCAGTATCGCCTTTGAGTTTGCCGCCAGTACCATCCCGTCTGCAATTTGTCCAAAGGCTTCATTTAAGTACCCCAAATCCTCTTCCAGTGTCACTTTATGATATTGCATTTTGCCGTTTTCGTCCATTCCGTCTGATACATACACATCTCTCGTTCCATCTGCGTGCCCTCTTAGTATCGTCTCATACTGTCTCGTATATGCATTCATGTGTAATGCAATCGTATCGTCAAGCGACGTATACCCCTTTGCCTTTATGATCTCTTCTGAGGCATTTCGCATATCTTTCTGCATTGCATCCTTCATATCATAAGACAGCTCCATACGCAGCTTGGGAAAAATCTCTCTCATTCGCATGATCTCGTCTACATCGATCTGTTCGAATACCCCCTGCACCTGCCCGCGCAGCGCCGCCATTCCTTCTCTTGAAAAAACTGCAGAATCCACCTTGATCTGAACATTTTTTAACTCCGGAATCGCATCCTTTATATATCTAGATTTGCTGTTTTCATAGACACTCGCATAATTTTCTTCGATTCGTATCATGAATTCTCTCCCCTTTTATCACAATATATTTAGTTCGCATAATAATCCCAAATACGGTTCAGTTCACTTCTTGAAGACACAGAGCTGCCGGAATTTGATTGAAAATTTCCCTTGTTGATGGCGGACATAAATACTTGATATGCCTGAGCCTTAATCTCGCCTTTTTTCTTTTTCATGTTGTCTGCAGAAACTGACTGTATCTGGTGGTTTGACTGCCCTATCACACTCTCGCCAGAACGATGGTATATAATCTGTGGCTTAAAATCCTGCAGATCGCTCAAGGATTCCGTAAAATACGCCATTGCCTCACTGTGCTGTTCATAGGCTTTGTCCAGCAGCTCCAATTCCGTCTCTTTGGTCAATGGCTGTATGCTTTTGTCATCGGCAATAAAATAAGACCTCTCTTGCTGTTTCTGGCTCATATTTGCATATTTTTCTTCTATTTTACTCCTCATCTGTCTGTACGCCGATACCATTTGATCTACATGGCGGTCAAAATTATTGCTCGCTGCCTTGTCTCTTTTCTCCGCTGACACTGCCTTTTCAAAATCCTCGAAAAAGTTTAAAGAACTGACACTGGTAAGCGTTCCAACTGACTTTATACCCTTTCCTGCCCTGAAAGATTCCAGCATCTCATACTCCAAAGCCCTGCGGCCGTCTGATGAAATATCTACTGTATCATAACTAGAAGGTCTGGTATTAGTGTTGTCCTTGTCCTGAAGTTTTTGTCTGAGTCTGTCTGTATCAATGGCATAGTTCTCATATTGTTTCGATAGTTGACTTTCGGTTATATTGATTGACATGTTCTCCTCCTTATATAAAATCGTCTCTCACACTCCCATGTGACCAGTCAAATTGATTTCTGTTTTAGATATCGGCTGACAGGCTTCCTTTAACAACCTTCATTGCACCAAACGACTATAACAGGATACCTTTTATTTTATGCCCTCAAATCAAAACCATCTGCCCATTCTTTTGTCCACTCTTGCCGGAAAGCTCTATTTTCCATTGATCCCCGAACCGTTTTCTTCTCCTCTGCTTCCCTCGCTGTCCTTTTAATTTAGTGCGATTGACCACTTTTTAACCTTAAGCTCAGCAAATATTTTCTAAAAATTTTAAAATTTATGCTTACAAAAAAAATATTTTTGTGTTAATATAGATCTATAAAGGTTTCTGGAAATTATGTGTATCAACAGACTGCTTCACATTTGATATCCGAATGTGATAGCGGTTTTTTTATACACAGTTCTATTCATTACTTAGGAATTGTTAACGCAGTTTTTTGAAAGGAGTTTTTGAATGTTTCAAATTGGAAGTATTGTAATGCACCCGTCGGCTGGCGTATGTAATATCGAAGATATCCGGGAAGAAAAATTTACCGAGAGCAAACGCACATATTACATCATGCACCCTGTTTCAGAAAGCAACAATTCAACAACCATCTATGTCCCTGTGGACACTGACAAGATCCACCTCAGGAAACTTATGGGCAAAGACGAAATCATCGACATCATCAAACATTCTACAACAGAGAAAATTGAATGGATCGACAATACCAACCTCAGAAAGGCTGCCTACTCCGAAATTCTCCACAGCGATGACACCAGCAAGATCATCGCACTGATCACTGTTCTTCACACCAAAAAAGAGCGCACGATCGAAGCTGGCAAAAAATTTTCTGCATATGATGAAAAAATTTTGCACGATGCCGAAAAGAAGATCCATCAGGAATTTTCCCATGCACTGTCCATGCAGGAAGAAGAAATTCCCAGATTTATCATCACACAATTATGTGCCGAGACAGTCTAAAAATGTACAAAAACCGCAGGTTATATAACCTGCGGTTTTTTACTTTCTATCCTTCTTTTGTCCAAAATGAAGTTCACGCAATCCTTCCACCTCATCGCATACCGTTTTTAAATTACAGGTATCACAATCCATATTGAGGTTCGTAAAAATGTGGTTGAGCGACTGCGTAATCTGCTCCGCCCTGTCAAGCATTTTCTCCAATGCGCGATAATCAAAATCCCTGTGTGTGACAAAAATCACATTGACATTCTTCACTTGGGAAATCTCTCGATATCGCTCCAGATACATCTGTCCAATATCGGCAAAGCACATCTTTTTACCCAATAATGCTTTTTTGCCGATGCGCACTGGTTCCCGCTGGCTTACCGGCGAGATGCGCGCCATGAATCCCTCTGGGTGAATGTGATAACGCACATAGTCAATTTCGCGGAATTTCCGGTACAGTGCTTCCTCGTCAGAGCTTTCCGTCAGCTGAACAAACACAACCCGCGCATAGGACTGACTCTCCGTAATCTGCGCCAAGTCATCTCCATACAAGTATACTCCCTGTGGAGACAGCAGTGGTTTCGTCGTGTAGAGACAGCCGCTTAAACCAAGCGTATTCTGCCCGCCAAGCTCGTATGCCATCTCCCTGCCGAGTATCATGTGATGTTCACCAACATCTTTCCACACCCTTGACGGCTTTTCCAACTCTGCCTGTTTTGCCGCAGCAATCTGATTTAATTGTCCCAGAATATTTGTTATCATCGCATCATACAGATTCATTCTCTTAAATTTATAGGCGTTTTTCCTTTTTGACCTTGTCATAGTGTTTTGATATCACTGGCATGATTTTCGCCGCTGCCTTCATGTCAAGATTGAAAAAATACACGATAAAGGTCAGTACGAAAAACGCTGCTGCCACAATCATTACACCCAGTAAAAACCTTAATATTATCATATGAGCTCTTCCTTCAACACTAGTACATCATCGCAAAAATAACAGTGAATGCAGCACCCCGCTATTTGCGCAAGTACAAAGGACTGACACAGTCCTTATGTTGTCGTCAGTCAACAATGCCACCGCATTGCCTCCTTCCTCCGCCTTGTCCTGACACAAATATCAGGCACTGTTTTTCACTGTTATTTCTGCAACGCTGTACTAGCCTATATCGATCATATTATTGTAGTCATTGATCAGTGATGAGAGTCCTGCATCAAAAGAGGTCAGGGAACATCTGCCTGCCATCTGTGTAATCAGCGTATCAGAATAACTCAGTTCCTCCCCATCTTTCACTTTCTGGAGCACTTCTGTCAGAGAAACCTTAGTGTCTTTTAAATCCCTGATAAAGCTGCTCCACCAGCCATGTTTGGAGATTCCTTCTGATGCAAGCTTTTCTTCGTCATTATCGTAAGCGAGCAGAGCATCTACATTGGCAATAAATTCATCATAGAGCGGTTGGATCTTTTCCAAATCCATATCCAGAATATTTTCATCCCAGACACCCTGCTCATACAGCTCACTCTCTATATCGTTGGCGAGATCCAGTACTCTGTTCATCGCGTAGAGTACCTCATAGCCTTCTTCCTTCATACGCTCATATGCTGCTGACTGATGCTCGCTGGCAACAATGTCCAGCTCCGACATAAATGCATCACCTAAATCAACGTAATCGAATAGCGCACCCATCAAAATCGTGTGATATTCCTTTGCTTTCTCATAATCATCATCCAGATAAGATTTCACATCTGTATATGACTCAATATCATTGAGCGTCGATATGACTAAGCTCAGGGACGGATACATCTTCAAAAACGCCTCATCCAGTGCAGTCTTGTTACTCTTGCTGCTCGCGATCTCATAAGCGTTCTCCACTTCCTTGATATCATACTCAGATAAAGAATAGCAGTCAAAATAGTCATAATCAGCATCGAGCAGCGTAAACTCATCCTGCTCTATATCCACATAGTTAAAATACCGTTCCAAGGAATCCTGAACCCTGCCCAGCATAAAATTATTGACTTCAATATATGAGTTGTAAAGTTCTTGTTCTAGTTCCTCCTGTTCCTCACTTGACAGCTCTGTCTCCGTACTGGAAGGTGTCTCTGGTATGTCAGCTTCTGCCGTCGCTGTATCCTTATTCTCAGAAATACCCTTACTGATAGAATCAACAGCTCCCTGGCATGCTGTTATAGAACATGCCATAATTAACGCGGTCAAAATAATAGTCGTTTTTCTTCTCATTACTCTCTCCCTTTCGTTTTCTTTTTGAATTTCTGCTGTAAACATTTGCTTATGCTGTGCAAAAATATCCATTTTGGTGCCCGTTTTCCAACATTCAATGCAATTGCTGCATTGAAACATTATTATATCACAAATATTTCAAAAAGAAAATCCTCATTTTTGTTCTTAATATCAAACATTTTCTTTACGTCAAACGTGTCCTTTACGTTTTGCGTACCCCGCTGCCCCGAGTGCTCCCATCAACTGCGGGTCGATTGGAAGGTCTGCGACTTTGATCTTGAGTACTTTTTCAATCGCCTGCTTCAAACCTTCGTTTTTGGCACAGCCGCCTGTCAGGGTGATGCTGTCTGTCGCTCCTGCCTTCTTTGCCATGACAAAACACCGCTTTGCGACGGAGAGCTGTATTCCCGCCGCGATCTCCTCCATTGGCTTTCCCTCGCCGACAAGGGAGACCACTTCACTCTCAGCAAACACTGTACACTGTGCAGTGATCGGTATCACATTTTTTGCTTTCAGGGACAGTTTTGAAAATTCCTCCAGCGACATCTCAAAGGCATTTGCCATGCTCTCAAAAAAGCGCCCTGTCCCAGCCGCACACTTGTCATTCATCGCAAAATTGAGCACGGTTCCGTCTGTGTCGATGGCGATGCCTTTGACGTCCTGTCCGCCGATGTCAATAATTGCATGCACATCAGGATTCGCCATATGTACCCCCATTGCATGGCAGCTGATCTCAGATATATTTTCATCGGCAAAAGGCACTTTATTCCGACCATAACCAGTGCCGACCAGATACGTCAGATCCTCTGCCGAATGCAGCCCGTCCACCTGCGCGACTGCCTCATTGAGCGCTGCCTCTGCACTCAGCACAGGATTAATGCGGCTCCGATTCGTAACATGCGCCACAATTTTACTGTTTTCATCTATAATCACACATTTTGTGTAAGTACTTCCCGCATCACAACCGCCGAAATATCTCATTATTCAACCTCCTCATTTTTACCAATTTCTATCATCATCAAAATCCTCAAGACTCGGGTCAAGCGGCTCCTCTCGGAATACCGTACGCATATACCGATTAACCTCCGTGCGCATATCCTTTCTTGAAGCGTCCTCCGGCTTCATCAGATTGTGGTTTACCCATATTAAATGAATACCATGCTTCCTCGCCTCCTCTTCAAAAAGCCCATGATAGCCCGACATTGCCTTACATCCCATATGACAGTACATGATAACCACATCCACATCAAAACTCTCACAGAAACGCCACAGATCCTCGACGCCAACCTCGTAACCGCCGTTAGAACGGCTGCGCATAATCATCTTTCCATATAAATACGCCAAGTCTTCAAGAGCCTGTTCCTTATCCTGCGTGTCAACTATGCGCGTTGAACAAAGACTCAGCATGTCCACAAGTGCCGCCACTCCCCAGCAGTTCTGCAGCCAGACGGTAAAAGCAGTATAATATGCTGACTGCACGCCCCACGTGATCGCGCGGTGTCTGATTTCCCTGCAGACGAGTTCCTTTCTCTCATAACCTCTTCTGACATATCGGTTCAGCTTTTGCTCGACCTTCCGAAACACCTCATACCTGCCGCCTGTGGCCTGATAGACACAGTATCGATAAAGTGCAAGATTCGTTCCGATCATCTGCGGGTATTTCGTGCGGCTGATCTCGAACCAGTCCAGCATGTTCTGCGTCTCGACATTGAAGAGTTCCATGCTCTTAAAAAATGCATTCCAGTCAAAGGTCTCTCCTGTATGCTTCTCGATAAAAGCGATACAGTTTTGAATTTCCTCCACTGCATATGGCTGTACGCTTTCATATGTATGACGGATCGGAACCGCTAGTTCATAGGTTGGAATGCCAAAATACTGCCCTTCAATACTGTTTCCCATAAGACTGCCGTCGCATGTGGTATTGCAGTGCACCGCACACGCCCCGATTCTCGGATAGTCGTCCTCCAAGGCAACGCCAAGCTCGGCAAGCGGCATCGGACAGACATCTGACGGAATACCATATGTCTGCGCCGCGTCCGTGTAGTGCACCACACCATCCTGAACCATCATGGCACAGGTATATACTGCGGGCACTTCCACAGAAGTCCAGATCAGATTGGGAAATCCATTCATGATCTCGCTCATCATATTCTCATCGAAAAGCACCATCTTCTTTCTGAGCTTCTCATCATTTCCGATATTTGGGTCTGCCCTGAACATCCTCGTCATGGCTTTGCACATGTCAATGACAACAATGCTGAGTGCCGTGTGCGTAATGCGAAGCTGTGAACCGCGCATACCCTCTGTGTGCCTGTCAAAAAAATCGGGAACCACCAGATAATTGACCATCCAGCGATACCGGAAAAATGCCTTTACATTGTTTGGTTTTACCGCAAATCCAATCAGCACACCCCAGATCCGGAGCCACTGCAGATAATCATAGAATGTGTCTCTGATGCCGCGCCACTCACGCCGCTTTTTTGCCTTTTTGCCTGTATAAAATGAACCGAGCTTCTCGCTCCCCATCTGTTTTCCCATCTGCCTGTCCTATGCCTTTCTAAAAAATACCCTGAAATAACTCATAAAATCTTATTTTGTAATTTCTTGATTTCCAGACTCTCAACAAACGCCTGAAATCTGGTTCTTAACTGCCCTGAGCTCCCTGTCACATACGGTCTGTCTATGGAAAGTGTCGGCACTCCGTATTTTTCCCGCATATTTTTGGACGCATAGGCACGCTCATATCCCCAGTAATCACAAAATTTCATCTGCTGATAGATTACACCGTCCGCATGATACTCCTGCACCAGCTGATGCACATAATCCTGGCGCTCCAGAACCTTGTCTGCATTCATGTAGCGCGGACATTTTCCCATTTTCAGATAATGCCTGCAAATCTGCGTCAGCACATCTTCCATATTGTTCCATTCTATCGGGATACGCTCTGGCAGTGAGCCAAAACAGAATCGGTCCGCAACAACTCTTGCCCCAGCCTGCTCCACCAATCCGATCAGCCCAGGATCGTCAATCTCGGAACCTGCGACAACGACCTTCACACGAAATGCCGGTTCCACATCAGGTTCCCTTGTCCTTAGCTCGTCTGCAACCGACATGAGCCTGTCAATCAATAGTGCTTTTGGACAACAATATGTGGCAGTGCACAGGACAGCAAATTCATAGCCAGTGATGCGCGGATTCTCCTCCTTGCGGTACTCCGATATCTCCTGCAAAAGGCGGCAAATCTGGTTATGCTGTTCCACCGCTTTTCGAAGGCTTTCATCTGAAATATCAATACCAAGATTTTCCTGCAGCGGCGCAAGAACATGTGTCTTCATTTGCCTCACATAATGCCTGAGCGCAGTGTCATCTGATTTCATGGGTGCATCGCAATAAGAGACAAAAAAGCCTTCTTTTTCAATACAGTTTAAGTGCTCAATGTTTTCCACGCACCGGTTCATCTGCGAACAGGCGTCCGGCGCGATGATACAGTCAAGAAACTGATAACCACCCTCGACCGCGCGCTCGAGAATTGCACGACAACACTCACACAAAAGGCTTGACATATAATATGTACCGATATCGATAGAACCTGTGCGCGGCGCCCGAAGCCGCACGGAAAAACACCCCGGCAGATTCAACAGCGGCTCTGGTATCAGTGAACAGACACTTCCAACCGGGTGCAGTCCTTTCGCCACCCCTTCGCGCACCAAGTCATTGTTCGCTTCCTCCAGAAGCTTTTCAAAATAATATAACTGCGATAAATCTCTCATCTTAACTCTCCATACTGCCAACAGCCTATAAATTCAAGTGTCAGCTCAATATTTTATGCTCCCATTCTGTCAAGCACTTCCGCTGCGCCCCGCACAAGTTCCGTATCAGAAGAAAGAGCCAAAACACTCTCCCCTTTCAGGTCCGCCTCGGCAAGCTTTTCATCCGAATAAATAAAACTCATGACGGGTATCTCTCCTGTGTCGATCAGTGTTATGGACTCCCTGGACAAAACACGGTTCACTACCGCGCCCGCCTTCTCATACATCACAAGTTCGTCCGCCACCTTTTTAATAGTCTGAATCACCTGTGTTCCTTTGCGGCTTGCGTCCGTCACCAACAGCAGGTGTGTCACCCTCTCCATCACGCGGCGGTTGATCTGCTCGATTCCAGCCTCGCCGTCGATCACCACATAATCAAAATTATCCGAAAGCAGTTGGATCACCGCTTTCAGATAATTGTTAATCTTGCAATAGCAGCCTGCACTCTCTGGACGCCCCACCGCGATAAACGCAAAACCATCGCACTCTGTCATTGCCTCATAAATGCGGTATTCTGATTCCGCCAGAAGCTCCAGCGCAGTTCTGGTATCGCCTTCTTCCACAGTTGCCACAACAGCCTTCCTGATATCATCAATCGTCTCACGAACTTCCACGCCAAGCGCGGTTGACAGTCCGACTGCCGGGTCTGCATCGATGGCAAGAATCCTCTTGTCCGGGTAACGCTCCGCCAGCACCTTTACCATCGCTGCTGCCAGTGAAGTCTTGCCCACACCGCCTTTTCCTGCTACCGCAATCACCTTTGTATTCCTTTGCATTTCTTCCTCCAATTTTATATCTCTATATAAATAAATTGACTAACTAAAATTAAAGACTATTGTAACACAAATTTTTCCATTCAGGTAGATGCAATTTCTTTCCTCAAATCACCTGATTCTGTCACAGCCCTATTTGGAAGACGACCCTTCTGCATTTCATTTTAAATAGTATTTAAAAATGGGCAGATATCTCTACCTCTTTTATACAAAAACACGTGCCTTGGCTCCATTGAACCAAGGCACTACATGAAACACAGCAGTCCACTTGTACCAATTTCCGGCTGTCCGCCGTCGAAAACAAATATCCACAGACTAGCGGGTATCGTTATTTGTCAATAACGGCTTTAATTCTTCGAACACCAGCAGAAGAAGATTGTTCTTTTATAATTCTGAATTTTCCTAAATATTCCGTGTTTTCTACATGAGGGCCTCCACAGACTTCCCTGCTCCAGACTTTCCCTTCAGCATCTTGGATTGTGTATACCTTTACAATATCTGGATACTTGTCCCAAAAGTTCCCACTGACACCGCTTTCTTTTGCCTCCGTTTTAGGCAGTTCTGAAAATGAAACAACCGCCTTAGAAGCGATGGCATCATTTACAAACTTTTCAACCTCCGATAATTGCTCCGACGTAAGTTTTTTGTCATGGTTAAAGTCAAACCGCAATCTCTCTGCAGTAATATTACTTCCTTTTTGTAATACATGGTCTCCAAGAACCTGCCTCAAACCTGCAAGCAGCAAATGTGCTGCCGTATGAAGTGCCGTAGTTTCCGCTGATTGATCAGCCAAACCACCTTTGAATTTTCCTGCAGATGCCGTCCGACTCATTTCAGCATGCTTCCTTGCCGCCTCCGCGTATGACTCTTTTTCCTCTATATTGTATCCACTTTCAGCCAAGAACTCTTCTGTCAACTCAAGGGGAAAACCATATGTTTCATAAAAATAAAATGCTTCTGCCCCCGTAACTTTTCCTTTGTTTTTAAGATGCTTCTGGATTTCTATTTCTCCCTGCTGCAGGGTTTTGTGGAATAACTTTTCTTCCTTGTTTATGATTTCCAAAACCTTGTTCTTGTTCGCAATTAAATCTTCGTATGCCGTCGCTTCGTCAATATAAACCTCAGCCAGTTTCCCCACAAAGCTGCCCTGTATATCGATTTTTCTACCTGCACGGACTGCCCTTCTTAACAGTCTTCTGGTTACATATCCGGCGTCACTATTGGCAGGTTCTGCACCATCATTTATCAAAAATGTTGCAGCCCGCACATGATCCAATATGATTCGAAATGACTTCAAATCGTCAGTATATTCTTTACCGCTTAATTCCATTAATTTCTGTTTCGCATTCAGAAAGAATGCTGTGTTATAGATATCCCTGTCACCGTTTACAGCCATTACAACCCGTTCAAGTCCGCCGCCATAATCGATATTAGGATTTTTCATTTTCACAAATCCGGTAT
>CAMWLV010000065.1 GCA_947175175.1 uncultured Lachnospiraceae bacterium | reverse complement strand
CTTCAGCTTCATCGTATTCCTGTGGTTCTTCGTACTCCTCTGCTTCGTCGTATTCCTGTGGTTCTTCGTACTCTTCTATCTCATCATATTCCTGTGGTTCCTCGTACTCCTCTGCTTCGTCGTATTCCTGTGGTTCCTCGTACTCCTCTATCGCTTCATATTCCTGCGGTTCCTCGTATTCCTTTATCTCATCATACTCCTGTGATTCATCATATTCCTGTAATTCCTCATGCTCATGCTGCTCTTCGTATTCCTCTGCATATTCCTGCATCTGCTCTGAAGTATACTCACCAAACACAGCCTCCTCGCTAGAATATGCGACAATATATTCATCATCTTCTTCGCAGTCAGCCTCAGCCTCAGTATCCTCCTGCTCTGTCAGGTCTTCTTCTACATAAAAGTCTTCTATATATTCATCAGTGTATTTCGCTTTTTTTCCTCTGTTTTTGCCATGTGATCCTAATGTTCTCTTTTTCTTCATTCTGCTTCTGCCGATCGGCATCCTCCTTTTTGCCACAAATATATCATTGTCTCTTACCGTAACAATTATAGCAAAGCATCTATCATCCCTCAACATATTTTTTGCAAAAACAACTTGCAAATTATGGCACGCTGTGACACTTCTAAAACGCAAATATTATTTGCGTTTACAATAAGGAATTATTTAAAAGTTATTTCTTAACAGTTCCTAACTGTCACGGCATTACTAGTACTCCATCCGGTCAGAAATTAGAATTGTGAACCGCCTGTTTCGTACCATTGCGTCGTTAAAATTTCTAGACGATGCCACCGCATCGCCGTCGAAATTTTGCCTAGCACTGGCACGAACCATGCAGCCCACAACTCCAATTTCTGTCTGGATGGAGTACTAGAAATAAAAAACGATAATCCCTGCGATAATACACACGATCCCTGCCATTTTTCTGATGCTGATCCTCTCACCAAAGAAAACATACCCCAAGATCAGTATGATAACATTTCCCATCGACTCAATAATTGGTCCATTCTTGTAATCCATTCCACTATATGCATAAACTGTCAGAAGCATAGAAATGAAAAGAAGACCATAACCACTGATCACATAAAGATTCAAGTATTCTTTCACCACTGTATGATAAGTCTTGAGCGCACTCTTTTTTAGCAAAACCTGTGAGATCGATGCAGCCAGCACTGACAGGAACATGGCAAACACAAACCGGCTGACCATTTCACGCCACCTCCGTATCCGTATTGATGATCCATATCCCTGCCACCACCAGCACAACACCCACAATATTTTGTATCGTTATCGTATCATGAAAAAAGATAACCGCCCACACCATAGACCACACAACTGCCATTGAACGGTTTGCATATGCGACAGAAATCGCAAACCGCTTGATCATCTGCTGCCAGAACAGCGCATACACCCCCAGCATCACAAACTCCATCCCAAAGAAAAAAGAAAATCGCAGCAGATCCCCGCCACTTGCAGACGCCTCTTTGGACATCACACTTGAAATTGTATAAATGATAATAACGCCCTGCAGCAGAGCAATATTTTTTATTTTTTGAATCCCAGTCATACTGCTATATCCTTCATATCCTCAGCCTCCTGCCTCGATCACATCCGCATCAAGAAGCCCCTGTTCCTTGAACACCCAATAGTAATTGTAATCCATATAAATAAAATACCCCTGAACGAATCGGAACAAAAAGTACCCCTGCTCCTCCATGCTCCCGTTCATCTGTTTTGCACAGGATAGCACGACAAAGGCGCACTGGTGATTGCGGGCACATCTTGCCACCTCTGCCACATCATAAGCAGAGCGGTCCCCCTCCATAGCATCATAAAGATCATTCTGAAAAGTCCATGCCGGCTCCAGAATATTCCTTCCATATGGCGTAAATACATCTGCTGAATACTGTCGAAAAAATGGCAGCAGCTCTGCCGGAAGCACTGCAATCGGCTTATAATTGTCAAGTTTCAGTGCATCTGCCACATCAATCACCTGCTGCGGGATATGATATGTGTTGACCGACCTGATATGAAACGAATTGGTGTACACCAGTTCACCATTCACAACAATCATCAAAACAGCTAAGATAAGAACTAAAAGTTTCGACACAAATGCCTTAAAATGTATCATAAGCTTCACTGCGCTGTAACATACAAGAATCCCCATCGGCAGCGACCACAGTACACGGTAGTAGATATCCGCATCAATCTTCATCCCCACCCATGCATAGATGGGGCACAAAAAGACTATCCCGATCGCCGCCACCAGATACAGCAGTACAACACGCAGCTTCCTGTCCTTTTCTGTTACCCACAGAAATAACAGTGCGATCAGAAAAAGGGGGATCAGAAAACTCTTGTTATTGTACAAAAGCACATCTTCCATTACAGCCTTTGTCACTGCAGCCAACTCGTTTAACATTCGTTATCCCCTTTCTTTCCCTGATGTTTTATATCTGTACTTCCTTTTTCTTCTGCGCAGCTATCGCACGATCATATAACACACCGCCAGCAGCATACAGGGTGTACAGCATAGAAACAGTTCTGCCGCAAATCTCACACTCTTTTTCTTGAGGCCGATCATCACAGACGCCATACCAGTGATCGTCGGGATCAGCATAAAAGATATGCTCGTGGCAAGGACCGCCGACATGCACACACAGATAAAAAGCATCCACATTCCCTGGCTGACACTTTCCTCTGCCAGATAGATCAAGCTCAAAAACAGCGCAGGTATAACCATTCCTGCCATCATTCCCTTTCCCTGCCAGGTTCTTGTCATGGCAAACGTTTCCGCTGTGTATAACGAGATATTGCCATACATAAACCATACTGCTATTAAAATCATAAAAACAGGCTTATAATTTTTCCTGTTCCACAATAACCGGCTGCCGATTTGTCCATAGATACAATACATAAACATAAGCCACACTGGAGCCAGCACGCTATGTGCCACAACTGCCGGAGCGATACCGCTCAGCCTTGCTATCCACGCCTGATAGATGGGCGTCGGTGAAAAGGCATGCCGCACATCAAGCGGATAAATATACCCTGAATATGCATCGCGCAAATACATCGTATCAAACTTGTCTGTGAGCACTGCTACCGCAATATAATAGGAATCATCTCCATCATAGTACTCATACAGAACCGCATATGCCATCTGAAAAAGGACAATCAGAAAAAAAACAGCCCAGCCAAGCTTTACAGCTCCCGGCATATCCCTGATTCCCTGGAGATCCTCAAAATAACACTTCCAGAGATGCCGCCCCTGCCACAGGGAAACGGCAAGCACTACTGCTATGATACAGGTATACACCGCCACCAACACTGTAAAACTCTGTTCCAGCAAAATAAACGGAACTGCCGTCAGCTCAAACAGAAAAAAGCTCACAAACCACCCGCAGACATAAGTCATTGCGGGTGTCTTTTGCAAGCGATTCATATGTTTTACAGGTATAAACCCCAGAAAAAATGGTACTGGCAGAACTAAAACCAGCAGTATCCCCCATCTTATAATCTCCACCTGATGATTCTCCCTTAATTCACTTCTTTCTGACCAAAGTAAAGTGACAGCTCTGCCGCAATATGTTCTCCCAACACGATATTCCCGTTATCTTTCGGATGCAGACCATCCCGCAGATAAAAGTCGGACGACTCCTTGTCACTGCAGTCCATAAAGCCAATATCATAAAGCTCGATCACGTGAAATCCATATTCTTTAGCAAGTATCCGCTGTACTTCCAAATAATCATTTAAGGTTGGCTGCCCCTCCATATCTGAATAAGTACATTCCACTTTCTTGGAAGTATTATACATTGTCACAAAGAAAATATCCCGGTCCGCATAATATTCCTGGAGCTGCTTCATAAACAGCCTCACTGAACCGCAATACCCCGATGTACTCATCTTGTCATAGACATCTCCAAAACGCTTGCTTTCCGGTGTGCAGAGGTAATCATTCACCCCTGCAAAAACCACGATCACATCCGAATTTACATTCGTGACATTGCCAAAATTCATTGCCAACGACAGTTCCTCTCCTCCATATACAGAAAACATCCTGCCACCCATGCCATGATTCAGCACTCGATTAAAGCGTAGATAGGAGTTCGCATAAGTGACATAGCTGACACGATTTCCATTCTCATCGATTGCACTCGTAATTCCCTCTGTAATACTATCCCCTATAAATACAATATTTCTTGTGCCGAAATTGTAGGCATTATTTGCAAGGATCTGCCTGTCCATCTGGTTGATCTTTTCGGTCTTGTCCTTGGAATTTGGCAGACTGTACAAAAGCTGTCTTGCCTCCTCGAAATTCTTCTGCTGCTCCCGCCTTGCCGCCAGTTCTCCTTCAGAGAGCTGTGAGACCATCTTTGACTCTTCTTGTGCAGGCTGCTCTTCTTGTGCCATACTCTGCTCAGATGCCTCTCCCTCCGCTATCACGGTTGTATTCTGTGTCTCTGACATTTCTTCTGTACTCTTTGTCTCCACCGACGTCTCTGATGTCGTTTCTGGCACTGTAGCGTTCTCCGCAAGAAGTGTCCCGCAGCAGATACAGCCTGTGCAGGTACAGCCCTCGACACAGCCAGTTGGATTTCCGTCTTCCCTCACGATGACTGTCTTATCCGCAATATCTGTCCGCTCACCACAGCCCGAAAGGGATAAAGACATTGCTGTCACAGCCATTATAATTGCCATCATTGATTTTTTTTTCATAATTCTTCCTCTCTTTTTACCCCCTGCCTTAATTCCTAAGGCAAGACCTATTCAGCAGCTTTAAACATTCGGCTTCAGCATATCTGTTGTCGGACATATAAAACTCTTCAAGTTCTTTACTCCTCACATCCAAAAGCTCATTACAGTCTGTGAGACTGCCTGGATGGAACATCATCTCTAAACTCTGTTCCTTTTGATCTGCATAATTCCTGTATGCCGGAAGCAGCGCCTCCACTACCTCTTTTTTCATCTCACAAGTGTAGAAAATACCAAAAAATACTGGCGTTTCCATTCCCCTTCTGTGCAGGATCTTCTTATTTCTTTCAGAGAATATTTTAAGTATGCACCATTTCACCCAATTGATCTTTGGCACTTTTCTGCGCATCTGTGCGTTGTTCCTCAGCGGTGCTGTCGGATCAACCGGTATCCGGATCTGATGAATCTCATTGTATCCCCATCCCATTTCTGACAATACCTCCATCAAACTGTCAAACACAATTGGAATCATGTGATAATGCTGATGGGAATCGATCGCTGTGATCCTGTAATCACATACATTCGTAACAGCCTGAATCTGCGCTGCGATCTCCAATTTGAGCTGCCTCATAAGCTCACGTCTCTTAACTCCTCTTCTGGTATAATTCCACTGGAAAAACTGGATAAATGACTTGTCAAAATAACCAGTGTTATCTACTAATTCCGGTACATTCTCCGCTCCTGCAAGCGGCCTTCCTTCTACAAAATTCAGGTGAAGGACACGTCTGATCTGTGTCCCCCCAGGATCGACTTGATCCAATATCCCAAGCGACTCTTTCAATGCAGGTGTATTCGGCAGTACACTGATACTGTTCAACACCCCGTTCTGATAGCAGCTCAAAATCCGTTCAGACTGTTCTGTTGTCACTCCAAAATCATCTGCATGAAACCATATATTTCTTTTCATTTTTCAAATCTTTCTCTCAAAATATATCGCACAAACTTCGTGTTTGTTACCACATATCTTTTCCACAATCGTTTTGGATCCTGCATCAGCCTGTACAACCATTCCAGACAGAGCACCTGCATAATCCTCGGTGCTCTTTTGATATTGCCGGCCATATAGTCAAACCCGGCTCCAACACCGACCGACACTGCATTCAGCTTTCCCTGGTGGTCATACATCCAATACTCCTGCTTCGGTGCACCAAGTCCCACCCATACAAAATCAGGTCTGGCATCATTGATCTGTGCGGTCACTTCCTGATCTTCCTTCTCTGTAAGCGGCCGAAATGGCGGTGCATACATTCCGGCAATCACCATATCCGGAAAATTCCTCTGAAGCGCTGTCCTCATATCATCCAACGTCTGCTGTGTGGAACCATAGAAAAAATGTCTGTATCCCTTTTTCCCCGAAATCCGAAACAGTTCCACCATCAGGTCAGGACCTGTAACCCTCTCTGCATTCCGAAATCCCAACATTCTGCTGTACTTAGACAGCGGCGCCCCATCTGGCAGCGCCATTGCCGCGCTGTTCTGTACCATGCGGTAATGCTCATTCTCATAGGACATCACCGTCGTATGCACATTGGACACACAGATATAACTCCCCCGAAGCGCATCGATATGCTTCTCAATGTAAGCAAGCGTATCTGGCATGCTGGTCACATTTATCTTTGTCTTTAATATCTTACAATACCTCATTTTGAGCCTTTTCTCCCAAGAACTGCAAACACAGTCATAATCAAGATCTTGATGTCAAGCCCCAGAGACCAGTTGTCTATGTACTCCAAGTCAAGCCTTACGATCTCCTCAAAGTCCTGTATATCACTTCTGCCGCTTACCTGCCACAGCCCTGTCAGCCCTGGCGTGATACTCATACGTCTTCTGTAATAACCATTGTACTGTTCGAACTCGTCCTCCGTCGGCGGGCGTGTGCCAACCAGACTCATATCACCCACCAGAATATTGAGAAACTGTGGTGTCTCATCAATGCTTGTCTCCCTGATAAATCTCCCAACCCTGGTAACACGCGGATCATCCTCCATTTTAAACATCAGGCCCTTTATCTCATTGTGTGCCTCCAGCTCTTTTTTGCGCTCCTCCGCGTCAGTATACATCGAGCGAAACTTCCAGATCTTAAAGCGCCGCCCATTTTTTCCAATGCGCATCTGGGAAAAAAATACAGGTCCTGGAGAGTCAATCTTGATCGCCAGCGCCACAAAAGGTGTGATCACGGCAGTAATCACAAGCCCTACAACAGCCCCCACAATGTCGATCATACGCTTGATCAGAAGCCGCCTGGAATCCATTGTCTTAAGCGCAAACGAAATCACACTGTATCCTGCCATCTGCTGTACATAGGTATTGGGATTGGTATGACTGAACAGGTCAACATTGTAGTGACAGGTAAGCCCCATCTCCTCAAACCGCTGTACCATATCGCGAATCTCGATCAAAGGCTCTCCCGGAAGGCAGATAAACACCTCATCCACCATCATCTGAATCACAGTCTCGTACAGATCATCCTTTGACGCCACAATCGGTACATCCCGAATCGCACTCCCTTTTCTGTCCACATCATAGATGACAGCCGCCGTAATATCATAATACCACTCTTTACCCTTTATGAGATTGCCAAGCACTTCTTCTGCCAGAATGTCCTTTGTGACGACCAGCATCTTCTCAGCATTTGTACTTTTCCTATAGTATTTCCAGATTGCCTTTTTAAATGCCATGTGTATCACATATGTGATCACTGTATTTAGAACTGCAAAAATACCATACACGGAACGGGAAAATTCATAGGACTGCTGCATGAGATACAAAACCACAACCAACCCTACCACAAGGATCAGTGTATATCTCACCGTGTAATAAAACTCCTGATAGTAGCCTCTTGTAAAAAAATTTCTGTTTGCATCGAGAAACATGTTGTAGAGCAGACATAATATCACAATATAAGCCCCGACCATAAGATGGAATTGTCTAGGGTAATTCTCATAATGAATGATGTTGAATCGAATGAACAATGCCAATGCATAGGAGACGACAACGCACAGAATATCGATCATAAGAATACTGTACGTCTCTATCATTTTATTTTTCCTTCTGATATTTTCCATTCTGCTCCCTCAGCTGATTATTGATGCCACTATCCCTTAGGTATATATAAAGTCTTGGGACATTATATAATGTCTTGGACATTATACCATGTTCCACGATACACTGTAAAGCTTTATCCTTGCCAAATCCTTTTTCTTCTGGGCACTTTATACCGTCATTTTGGATTGTATGCTCCTAAAAAATTCCAAAATAATATTTTCATCAGCTCACTATTACCTTTAAAAAAACTGATTTTAGTAGGTGTTCTCCCTTTCTTTGGATACGCCCGCATGACTGGAATCTCACACGCCTTATAACCAAGCTGCGTCGCCCTGACAGACAGATAAGCAAGAAGCTCATATGTCATAAAGACATCGCGGAGTGGTGCCACCCGCTCATCTGACAGATACCGCGCAGAATACGCCCTGTATGCATTCGTTGTATCTGTAAAACGCTGTCCGGCTGTCAGTGAAATTACCGGCGCATGAATCAGGCGTACTGCGATATTCCTGACGAGAGGTGTGTTGATCGCCCTTCCTCCCTTGATAAAACGGGAGCCTTGTACAAGATCATACCCTTCCTCAAGTTTCTGTATAAAGCGCGGAATATCCTCGATGCTGTCCTTATAGTTGCCATCTATGGTAAGGATGCCCTTGTATCCTCTCCTGAGCGCCCAGTATATCCCCATGCGGAGCTGTGCCCCCTGTTTTCCCGCACCTTTTTTGATCAGCAATGTATTGACCTGAAGCTTTTTGAGTTTCCTTTCTTCCAGACTCCCGTCTGTGGAACCACCGTCACAGATCACGAGATCTGCATGGTCTGCGATATGATGCTTATACGCGCGGTAAAGTTCTTTTAAAATACGCTCTCCTTCATTGATGACAGGAATCAGTACTACATAATCTTTTGTCCGCTGCGCATATTCATAACATTCAAAGGCAGGAACTCCCGCTCTTCCCTCATCGATCATCCAAACATCTCCCTTCCATATGCCAAAATCTCATCCAGCACAGAAAGCCGATACTGTGTTTCCCCTGTCTTCCCCATCTCCACTGACACATATCCCTGATAACCATTTTCCCGCAAAAAAGCAGCCAGTTCACCATGAAACAGTCTCCTGTCACGGTTTATAATAACAGGCTTTAAAAAAGGCTCACTGATATGTACATGACAAATTGTCTGTGCATTCCCCTCCAATACCTCAACACGCTCCCTGTTTTCAATCATCGTTCCAATATCAAGGTTGAGACGGAACCCATCTGATTCGACCTCTTTTATGAGAGCCATAGCCTCCTGGGTCGTGTTAATATAGTTTGTATTATATATAGAAGGATTCGCTTCCATACCGATTGTCGTCTTTTGGGAACATGCATAATTGCCAGCCGCTTTGAAAAAATCAATTCCCTGCCGCCATAGTTCCTGATCTGAAATATCAGGTAAAACCCTGTTCTTTGGACTGCCAAATACAAGGTTTGCACAACAGACTGCCTCTGCGAAATCCACCGCCTTCTTTGTGTAATCCAAAAGCACCTGTCGCTGCCGGGCATCTGCAAACAGCTTTTCTGATATGCCAAACCAGATAGACTGCATTGACGGAATCGTAAAGCCTTCTTTTTCTCCAAACTCCCTCCGCCATTCCCTCACAGCCTCAAGATCTTCATATGGATTTGCCTCAAAAAAACGTGTTGGAGCAATTTCAAGTCCTGTATAACCATATTTGCGCATCAAAGCATAAACCTGTTCATCCTCCCCAGCCGACCATGCAATATTTGATATCGCCAGCTTCATCACACACCTCCCATTCCTCAATTTGAAAGAACGCTGCCCTCTGTGATCATATGCTTCACAAACAGTTTAATATCTGCCAGGATTTCCTCCTTGCTGCAGATATAGCCTGCCTTTCCGCCGAATTTTGATGCATATGTGGTCCTGAAATCATATTTTGCCGGCGTTTCCTTCAACTCGTTTTTGAAAACCTCACCTGTTAACGCTTTATACAATTCCGCAGCAGTGACTGGTTCTGTGGCAACATTCAACAGAGTGATTCCCTCATTCAGAGCGATCTGTATATCATCCCACAATCGTCCGAGGGAATAGAACTGGAATGTGCTGCGGCTGTCCGTAAAATTAAGTGCGGTAAAACCAAGTGTCTTAAATTTTTTCTGCAGCAGTTCTTTTTTGTCCTTGTCGAGCTTCCTGCATCTGTAAAACCCATTTTCCACTGCTTCATAACAGGCATCCAGCATGATGGCATCATCCGTCTTTTCAAGCACTTTCAGCTCCTGATATTTTTCTTTTTTCAGCATAAATGGTATTACATTAATATAGTCATATATGAAATTTTTCTTAATATGATAACCGTAAAGACCCGGAAGCCTGACAATCAGGGCATCAGGATAATGTTTCCGCACCCACGCCTCCAGGTAATACCGATTCAGACCATATGGCTGTATGCCGTTACCTGTCTCTCCTTTTTTGCCCAACAGCACGGAATCCGTCTCGTCTACTTCTACAGGATTCTGGTACACATCAATGGTAGATATCAGTATCATCTTCTGCGGATTGATCGCACTGATATTTTTTTCCGCCTCCAAAATCATCTCCAAATCACATTCCGGCGCACTGTTTGCAAGATACTTTTCCGCGCGCACCCCCGCATAGATCAGCACTTCCGGCTCTAATCCATATGCTCTGTGAATGTTCTGTGAATTATACACTCCCTTGATGCGGTTTCTCGCCCTTGCATAGAGATTGCTCCCCACAAATCCCGTATAACCTACTAATGCTACCATATTAATTTCCTCCCATCTTTTCAATGCTTTCAAAACTGTATTTCTTGCGCCGAAACACTAAATCAACCAATATCTGAAGATACTTTATTATAATAGTAAGTATTCCAAACAATCCAAAAAAGGCAAAGGACATGAAGAAGATCGTCGTTGTCCAACCTGCTACCGGGGTGCTGAACAGATATACCACTGCGGAATAGACTGCTACCGCTACTGCCACCAGCATCATGAGAACCGTCATAGTGACAGCAAACTGATAACCAAGCTCCGTAAATAGGATCAGACTGTTGACCGCAAGCTTTGTCCTGTATTTGCGCTCTGATCTGTCATCCTTTGCCACCTGGGCACCAGTGACCTGATATCTTATATTCGCGGTTTTCAACCCACAGTTTGCATACACTGCCTTGCGGTATGGCACGGACTTGTTCATACTGCTAATGCGGTTGATCACTCTGCGGCTGAGCACACGAAAGCGCTCTGTGCCCAGCTGATAGGAATAGTCCGTGAATTGATTGAACACCTTGTAAAATATATTGGACGTAAAACGCTGCTTTTGATTTGGAGAAGCACTTACAATATCATACCCTTTCAATGTCTTTCGGTACGCCTCCATAATTTCCATGGGTTCAAAATCCGGCACGCAGGCATCAAATTCAAGCACAAAATCCCCGATCGCCAGATCCATCCCCGCATTCATGGCAATCTCCACCCCATGAAAATAACTCATATTTAAGACCGGGACCGTGGTGTCCCTCAATCCTCTGCTAATCTTGCGAACGATCTCCACACTGTTGTCCTGAGAACAGTCATTGACACAGATAATCTCTGAATGCTCAAAATGATCTTCCAGCACATTTGCCAACATCTGCAGAAAATCACCAATCTGTGCCTCGTCATTGTGTATATAGAGCACCGCAGACATAAAATTCTTTTCCTTATCGCTCATGTATTCTCATTTCCTCACTTCACTACTTCATTTCCTCAATGATTGCGTACTTACAGGACTAAAACCTCGTCCAGATCATATACAGTATTGATCTTTCCCGACAAAACCCCCACAAATGTAGGATTTGTCGAGTATGTGCGAACCACAGTTGGTCTCGAATCATCAATCTCCGAACTCATCAGGATTGGTTTCATTGAAAACAAAGAATCCCTGTACGTAAATTCGTATTCCTCCCGCAGATACTTGCGTGCGAGATTTGCCATATAAGAAAACGCGGTTCTTGGCTTTGCCTTACAGTCATTGCAATTGCCAAGATGCCTGCTGTTACAGTATCCATCACTGTCTGCCTGACACTCAAACTGTGGAACAGCATCATAGCTCGTCGCATGTGGAGTAAACGTGACTGATGTAAGCGAGTGCAGCCCCGTCTTTCCAAATGGCATAATCGAAAAAAAAGGACCATCCATCACAGTAAAGCCATATTCTTTTAATTGATCGTTGACATCACAAAGTATAATCTCACACAGCTCGTACTTGATACCGAATTTGTCATATCCCAGCAGATCAAGAATCTGATTGGTAGACGCATATGTGGCATTGAGCACGAATCCCGTCTGATATTTTGTCAGGGTATCTTTTTCCTTTACATACAATTCATACGCATCCTGCGCCTTTTCAATTCGTTCAATATCAGCACCAAAATGGATCTCCACCAGACTTTCCATCTCTCCGAGCTTCTCCATGAAAAAGTCCCTTAAAATCATGGCATCGTAGGTGTACTCTCTCGTCAGAAATGCCCCATCACACATTCCTTCCTTAAAAAATCTGCCTGGATGCAATTCCTCGCATGGAATCTGTGCCGCCTCGCAAAATTTCCTAAACTGCACTCCGTCTGACCAAGAGTACTCACTGGAGGTGGCATACACTTTCTGAAATTCTCTGTTAATACAAAAGCCATAATCTTTATTAAAACGCGCAAAATACCCTGCTGACTTCATCGCTGTCGAGAGTGATCGCGGATAGTGATACCCCTGATGCACTCTCGCCTGGTTGATGTAAGTCGCCCTCTTAAACGGTGCCTCCTCACACTCCAGCACCAGAACATGCTGTCCGCATTTCGCGCAGAAATATGCAGAATAAAGGCCATAAAGCCCTGCGCCGATTATAATCTTATCAAAATCATTGTCCTGTTTCATGGTCATTCTGCCCTTCATCCATCGAAAGAATCTCCCAGAAATAGTATCGGGGTCTGCGCTTTGTCTCCATATAATTTCTTCCTACATACTCTCCAATGATGCCTAGCGACAACAGGATCGCTCCCCCTAGTACCCATATTGACATTAATATCGATGACCATCCGCTGACTGTATATCCAAAGTAGTGCTCATATACAATGTGTATGATCATGCCAAAACCTATCAGAAATGCCATGATCCCCATCATAAAAACCATACGTATCGGTTTGATGCTAAAGGAGGTAATCCCATCTGCTGCCAGTGTGATCATCTTTGACAATGGATATTTTGACTTGCCCTGCATACGCGGAAATACCTCAAAATACACAACAGAGGACTTTAGTCCAATATCCGGTATGATTCCGCGCAGGAACAGATTGACTTCATCATATTCCGATAATGCCTCCAACGCCCTCGTTCCCATCAGCCTGTAATCCGCCGAATTCTCATAAATATCACACCCCATAAGTGTCATTGTCTTATAAAATAATGTTGCCGAAAACTTCTTAAAAAATCCATCTGTATTTCTGGAGTTGCGCACACCATACACGATTTCACTGCCATTTTCATACTCGCTGATAAAGTTTTCCATGGCATTGATGTCCTGCTGAAGGTCAGCATCTATCGTGATCGTAAAGTCACAATATTTTCTGGAATACATCATCCCTGCAAGGATTGCATTCTGATGTCCCCTGTTGTGTGCGAACCGAAGACCTTTGATCTCCTCATTATTATCATACAATCCTTTTATGATCTCCCATGTCTTGTCCCTGGAACCGTCATCTACAAACACAATTCTGCTCTCACCAGATATGATCTCTCTCTTTTTCAGCTCGTGAAGTTTGTCCAAAAGTCTTCCCGCCGATGTATCCAGGGCTTCCTCTTCATTATAGCAGGGAACCACAATGTAAAGAATTCCCTTTTTTCTATTGTTATCCACTTTCATTACGTCCTTCCCTATATTCATGCTCCAGTCATTTATTGATTCAAGGCAATGTGGTATTCATATCTTCCAGCACCCAGTTCCATACTCTGATACTGCTCATCAGGCAGGGACACGGTTGCTGTCGTATTGGCTGGAATTGTAAAGCAGAATATCACTTCATTCCCATCCAGTTTCCAACTGCTTTCAATCTTACCATAGACACTCTCATAACTTCCTGACGCATACGTCATCCCACCACCCACCAGCGGCTGGATATAGAAATGTTTGAATCCTGGAGCGGACTCGTCCCTTCTGATGCCCAGCACATCACTGTACAGCCATTGTCCTACGGTACCAAGTCCAGGGTGATTGAGCGAACCATTAATCGCATACAATCCGTCACCGATATCGCGGCAGGTAAACCATGCCTCTGTGAGCGTTGTCTGGTCATAGGAAAGCATATTGTTCCAAGACGGATATGTGTCCTGCTGCAAAATGCGGTACGCTGTGTCAACATATCCATATTTACACAGCATGGGCAGCAAAAACTGCGTTCCGATATATCCTGTATTCAAATGATAATCATTTGCTGCCACTGTACTATTTAACCAGGCAGCGCCCTGTGCTTCAAGTTCCTCGGGATACAATCCATATGCAAGTCCAAGTGTATATGCTGCCTGGAGCCAACAGTCAATTGAGCCATCTTCATTGAGGTAATGATCCTGCCACGCCTTTTTATATTGATTGTAAACCATATCATATTTCTTGGCAATGTCATTTTCACCGATATCTGCACTCATTTTTGACAAAAGTTCTGCCACATATGCACACTGCGCTGTATTTGCGATATCATCGTCAAGCGTTGACACAGAATTGTGATCACTGTAACCATGCTGCGTGCGTATAAAGTTATCACTTGTATCAACCAAATAATCCATATACCTGCACATCGCGCTCAGATTTTCCCGGATGATATCCTGATCCCCATATTGTTGATACAGCTCCCATACCAGTATGATCCCTGCATCGCTCCATCCGTTTGCACTGCTGTCTGCATTGACGCTCGGCGCAATCTCTGGAAATGCACCGTTCTCACCCTGACAGTCAATCAACATTTCCACATATTTTTTCAGATAATTGTGAACATTGGCATTATATGCAGCCGTATTGGCAAAAACTTGGGCATCCCCTGCCCAGCCAAAACGCTCGTCCCGCTGCGGACAGTCTGTCGGTACATCCAGATAATTGCCAATTTGTGTCCAATAAATACTGTCATACAGTCTGTTTACCCTTTCATCTGAACACGAAAAAGTCCCTGTTCGCCTATTGTCCGTACTGACCACAAGTCCACTTACATCCTCGATCGGAATTGGTTCATCCATCCCCGAGAGCTGCACATAACGAAAGCCGCGGCATACAAGGCTTGGAGTGTAGGTTTCCTCACCAGTTCCACCTATGACATAATAGTCTGTATTGTCAGCGGTAAAGAGATTTTCAGTAAAAATCGTACCGATTTCATCATCGCCTCCAGAAAGCTTTTCATTATTAAGTGCTTCTGCATATCGAATAGTGACAACTTGTCCTTTTCTATTCTCTGTATTTCTCAATGTGATCTGACAGTTTCCATTAAAATTCTGCCCAAAATCATACACATATTCGCCCTGTATTGGTTCTGACACACTCACAGGACTTAATGTCTCAATACATTTTACAGCTGCTGTTTCTGCCGCTTTTTTGAGAAGTTTGTCATATTCAGGAAACACATCCGCCCGCTGCCAGTCATCTGTGCGATAATCCTCCTCACACCATCCAGTCTGTTCCTTGGCAGCATCATAGTACTCCCCAAGATACATATCATCATTGCGGATCGGTCCATCATCATACGCCTGCCAGTTTTCATCTGTAACAACCGTCTGACTGGTTCCATCTTCATACTTTATCACTAACTTTGCCTGAAAAGCAATGTGATCTCCCCAATTGTTATTTGCTTTATTATAACTTCCATGCCCAAGCACTGCACCGATCACGTTTTTTGTATCCCTACCGCCATTCACTAGTTCTGTAACATCATACGTCCTGTAGTATACCTCCTTGTCGTAGACCGACCTTCCTGGTGTCAGGTATTCTCCACAGACATCCTTTCCATTCAAGTATATCCTGTAATCCCCTAATGATGCAGCATAGAGCCTTGCCGACACAATACGGCTGTCACTAGCATTCTCAAAACAACGGCGCAGCATAGGCGCTGGTTCCTCCACCCCCGGAGTAAGGATAAAACCAGACGAAGCCTTACACCAGCCTTCCGTGATTTTGACATAATATGGGGAAAAGATATGCGCCTTTGTATTGTCAAAGGTTTCTTTACAGATAACATTGTCCTCATGATCTGTTATCGTTATATTATCATAATATGCATAGTATGCCCCTCTTGTAGTCCACAATCCGATATTTTCCAGTTCCCTGTTTTTTTGTATAGAAACGGTCTCCAACACTGGTATTCCATCCACACTGCCTCTTACCACATTTCCCTCTATATCCAGTTTAATGTGATGAACAGTTTCGCAAAATTCATCTATGCTGCCAAATATTTCAGGAAATTCTTCGTTCAGCAGAATCTTGTTGTTCCCATCTCCATCTACGCCAGAGCACTCCGCAATCGAAAATTCAATATTTTCTCCCAGCGTACTCACACAGCACTTCATGTATTCCCCATACTGGTTGGTATCCATTCCCCACACGAAACCAGACTTTGTCCTTCCTAGCCTCACATCGTACTCGATCTGATACTTTGTGACATCATCTGTCTTTTCGCTTTTTATATCCTGTTCATCCCTGATACCTATCCAAGAGGCACCACTCCAGTCATTGTCAGTAAGTCCTGTTTCAAATACTGCTTCCTCGCTGCTTTCCGACGGATTTCCATCCTTGTCCCACACATACACCTTCCATACATAGCATCTTTCGGGTTCAAGTGTTCCGCCATCATATGGCACCGCCACAGATATGCCAGATTGTATCCTGCCGCTATCCCACACATATTCCTGTTTTTCCAACTGTTCCTGGGATTTTGCAACGACAATTTGATACGCCGTCTGCCGCTGTCCTTCCACGTCAGATTCCATACGCCATCCAAACAGCGGTATATGTTCTATTCCTATCGGGTTTTCCTCATAATTTACTGTAAGTCCTGTAATATTACAGGTGTTTTCCTGATCAACTGATTTCCTTGCCGCCAGATCCTTGTCATTACACCCCGTAATACCCAGCACAACAACCAACAACACCACAAAATACAATGTTGATCTTTGAATCTTCTGAACCATTTCGTCTCCTTTTTTGTGTATAATACTATACCATATTACCCCAATCACCCTGATTTCGCAAGCAGCAATAAACAGATATAAGACCGGCCTCATCGCTTTATGTGACCGGTCTTATGTCTATTCTGCTCTATATGCCTTTTTTCATACGAAGCGATTTCTGTACATGGATGCCTACGTTCTTCATGCAAAGTTCCATAACAAAGCTTGTATGCTCAGGAGTGACATTTCCCGACTTAAGGAACTGTAGAAAAAATCGATCTAAAAAGTCACTTCTCCCTCTTGTGCGATTAATGATACATTATTCATTCCATTAAGTCTATTGATTTCTCTAATACATTTTGCACTTTCCCTGATCTTGACCTCGATTACCATATTCAACCCTTCCGCATTCATATTTCTTGATTTTATTTTGCTATGGGCGCTGTACTTATTCACCACTTTCATAATTGTTTCTTCACTGTCAATATTAGAAGAATCTACTACAAGAATCATCGGCGCCTTTGTTTCCGGCAGTTTGTCTAAACCTAAAATTGCCACAGTAATCAGTATTGATGCTAAAATAGCTATTTCAAACAATCCAGCACCGCATATGATTCCCACGCTGATAGACCAGAACAAGAATACCAGATCCATAGGTTCCTTAACCGCGGTTCTAAAACGGACAATGGATAATGCGCCTACCATACCTAAAGAAATTACCACACTAGACTGAATAGAAAGAATAATGGCTGTAGTGATTAAAGCAAGCGCTACTAAAGATATATTAAAACTTTTATTGTAAAATACTTTCTTTGTCGTCATACGGTAAATACAGAAAATATATACTCCCAGAAGACACGTTACCAACAACGCTGTCACGATGTCTCCCATACTCACATTATCCGCTGTTGTCTGGACAAAAGACTTTTTTAAGATATCATTAAAACCCATTTTATATGCTTCCTCCTATGTTGTATTTTCTACATAAATAATATTTCGAGAATGTCGTCTGCTGCAGATTATCCAATTGTAAGCTAAAATAAATAGGATCCGGCAGGTATTCATCATATTTCACCTCCATCAGATGATACCCTGATGGCATGACTGGTCTTGAAAATATTTTCTGATCAAAAAAACTGTCAATACAGTTTGATGAGCGGATATCCGTGTCAAAAGTAACTCTGACATTCCCGTTTTTATATACATACGGCTCCCGTTCATATTCCACGATTACCTTCGGCCGATAAAGTTCTGTCCTATATTTTAAACAAAATTTCTGAAGCATCGCAGAGTCCCCCTGATGGATCTGCAGACTGGTTCCTCTAAGGAAATCCAAACATTGAGCCTGTGTCAAGATACAGGAATCTTTATGTGTTTTCCCCCGCTCCTTGCGCTTTAACTCCAGGTGAACTTCTTGCTTACTTGCATTGTATATCCTCATCCTGAATTTTTCTCTCGGACTTGTCCCATCTTCATTCTCAAAATAACAGGTGTTTCTATAATCATCAAAATAGATGCTTCTGATATTATACTTTTTCTTTTCATCCACATGGCTGTCCAGGAGCATAAGCGATTGTATCCGGCCCCGCAGACATTCTATCTGCTGTACTGAAACTACATATTTCAATTCATGCCTGTATTCAAGAGCCATCTGCAATTCTCCTCTCTTCCTTCCATTTGCCTGTGATCATATCTTTTCTGTATACGCCCTGTTCCGTTCCCAAATCAGGTATCAGAACTCTTTCTATGATTCCGCTTCCGCCATAGGAAAGCATCACTTCCTCATCTTTCTTTATATTAAAGTTCACCTTCATAAAGGCATCGGAACCGTTATAGTCCTTACAGGCAATTAATATACTTTCTCCTGGTGCCAAAGTTGCTTCTTCCAAATAATTCATGTGGGAAGTCTTTTCCCCGTCCATAATACAGTACCCTCTTGTATTTACTTCTCTATCGGAAAAATTTGTTAAGATGATATAATCTTCTTTCCCTTTTGCCTTAATCTCACTCAATGCCAGTCCAGGACCTATTTCTTCCGAATAAAGTACTGCATTTAGTGTTCCGTCAATTAACATATCTGCATCTATAAGAATCTCTTCTTCTGTATACACCTCTCCGTTTATTTCCCAGTAAGAAAATTTTTTCCCTAATGGAAGCACAGGTTTTAGCTTTGTAGCGCATCCTGTAAGATATCTTCCACTAAATTGAGGCTCTGTCACGGTAATGCCATTAATCTGAACACCTTCATTCTCTGCAAGGAATAAATGAACTGTATAAATATCCCCCAGCTGCCATTTCTGCCTCATACCTTCCAACATGCTCTCCGGCGCTGTCTCTGCCCACGCTCTTATGCAATCCATCTGCATCTCCAGATAAATTGCCCCAATATCCAGGAGATCCGGATTCCTTATACTCTCTTCTATATACTCTCCCATCTCATTTTCCCGCAAACGATGCATGTCCGCCAAGACTCTGTCAACATTTTCCGGTGAAAAGGCTCCATTTAACAAATCGCAGACATAAGATATAAAATAGTTTCTACAATCTTCTCTTTGCAATAAAGCAATCAATAAAGGCGCATAATCCCTCTCCTCTATCAAAGCAATCGTCTCAAAACTCTGATCCGGATTCAAATTCTCCCTTATAGTCCCCGCTCCCATCGTGCTATCCACATCATATAATAAATAGCGGTACCTGCCATCAAAAACGGAATGATCTATATATCCAGCCTCATCATTTGCCACATATCTGTATGCCTTTAGATTATTATAAGGCCAGTCTCTATTCGCCATATAAATCTCCAATGCATAATATTGGAGATAATTCTCTACATCAATATAATTTGACAGTTCCTCATATATCTTGTCATTTGTCAGATCCAAAGCACTGTATTTTTCATACATCTCACTATATTCTGCGGCGTAATAGTTCGATGTTTCATCATCGGAATACGTGATCATATCCCTCTCACCGTCTCCAATCAATACCATCTCGCCGTCATAATCGCCGTATCTTTCCTCAAAATACTCCTCATCATATGTGGAATGCATCCAATACAGTCCTTGATAGACTCCGTTGATATAGGCACTCACAGGACGTACCGACTGGGTATCCAAAAAACCTGCCATCCCTGATAAGGTAAGTCCCAGTTCATCCCTGATAAAAGCTTCCAAACGGTCATTTCCCGTATTTCTTATTTTTATTGTTTTATATTTGCCAATGATAGTCCCTCCATCAAGAGTTCTCATATCATCCAACAAAGGGAAACGAAATCTGTTGTTCTGTTCATCGTATTCCTTTCTCGCATATAGCTTAAAAGACTTCTGTTCCGACCATCTCGTGAACCCCCCGGATATCCTGATTCCGCCATTTTGAGATATCACCCTGCTGCCGTCCCTTTCAAATATCTCAATATGAACATTTCGCTCACTTTCCCTTCCACGCATATTGTAATTCGCCGGAGTATCAG
>CAMWLV010000064.1 GCA_947175175.1 uncultured Lachnospiraceae bacterium | reverse complement strand
GAGTTTGGGTGGGTTGAACTCCCCGAAATTTATATGTTGAGAAGCAATAAATGGTAAGGAATTGTTAAAGAATTAATCTTTACATCTGACTTGTCTAAATCTTCTTATGCAAAGTTAATTCTTAACAGTTCCTAAGGGCATACAGAAGAATTTGCCAAATGGTGAAAAAATCCTTGACAAATAATTGAATATATGATTAAATGTTCATATAAGAAAATATTGTACGAGAAAATTCTTATTCAGAGTAGAGCATTTTTAAATACGCTCTGGAAAGTGAGGTGCAGAGTGGAAGAAACAGACAAAAGAATTACAGTTGAGACGACAGAGACATTGGCGGACCTGGCATCGGTATTCAAGATATTTGGAGATTTCACCAGACTCACAATCCTTTCCCTGCTTATGGATCATGAGGAACTGTGTGTGGGTGATATCGCCGAGCGGTTGAATATGACGCAGTCAGGCGTGAGTCATCAGCTGGCGCTCTTAAAACAGAGCAAACTTGTGAAGACGAAACGAGAGGGAAAGAGTATCTATTATTCCATTGCCGATGAACACGTTTCAGCAATTATCCGCATCGGAATGGAGCATGTGCTGGAAGAGTAGCACGGATTTTAGAAAATGGCATCGGAAGAACCGGTGCAAAACTTAGGAGTTGTCATGAAAGGTTATTTCGTGACAGATCCTTAGAACAGGAGGAAAGAAATCATGAAAAAAACGTACAAGATTGAGGTGGACTGTGCAGCATGCGCAGCAAAGATGGAGGAAGCAGCAAACAAGACAGCAGGTGTGAAGGAAGCGACAGTTGCATTCATGCCGCAGAAGATGAAGGTTGAGTTCGAGGAGGGCGTCGACGAGTCCGCTGTCATGGCAGAGGTATTAAGAAACTGTAAGAAAGTTGAATCTGACTGCGAGATCTTTTTGTAAGAAGTTATCTCTAAAGAATCGTTTCTACAGATCCTAAACATGGTACCGAGAATCAAGGCAGCTCTGCAGCGGATGCTAGAGCTATTTAGAGCGTGTTTGAAAAATGCTTTCTGTCAGATGTGCGTCACAAGCTGGGGCGTGCAGATGGCAGGAATGTTTTTTCAGGCACGCTCTAATCCATAAAATCAGGAAAGGATGTGAAAAAATGACAAAAAAGCAAAAAAAAGTATTGATTCGAATTATCATATCTGCTGTGCTGGTTGTGGCGTTTAGTCTGATTTCAGTGGAAAACCAGTACATAAGGCTGGTGTTGTTCCTGATACCGTATCTCATCATCGGATACGATATCTTAAAAAAAGCAGTACTCGGAATTGTCAATGGACAGGTGTTTGATGAGAATTTTCTGATGGCGCTTGCCACAGTGGGCGCCATTATTCTTGGGGAGTACATTGAGGGCACAGCGGTTATGCTGTTTTATCAGATCGGCGAGCTTTTCCAGAGTTATGCGGTGGGGAAGAGCCGCAGGAATATATCAGCGCTCATGGACATC
The DNA here is from genome assembly GCA_947175175.1 of uncultured Lachnospiraceae bacterium. GTDB lineage: Bacteria > Bacillota > Clostridia > Lachnospirales > Lachnospiraceae > COE1. The sequence continues at coordinate 19,045 of CAMWLV010000064.1, read as the reverse complement.
AGACCAGATTATGCCAATATCGAGCAGGATGGACAGCTCGAGCAGGTCGATCCCGATGATGTTGAGGTTGGAACAGTGATCGTGGTACAGCCTGGAGAGAAGATTCCGATTGACGGCGTGATCGTGGGCGGAAATTCAACACTCAACACAAGTGCACTTACAGGTGAGAGTCTCCCGAGAGAGGTTCACGAAGGCGACGAGGTGATCAGTGGGTGTGTGAATCTGACAGGTTTGATTCGCATCGAGACGACGAAGGAGTTTGGGGAGTCTACAGTATCGAAAATACTGGATCTGGTTGAGAATTCCAGTATGAAGAAATCACGGTCAGAAAACTTTATCACCCGCTTTGCAAAGTATTACACACCTGCGGTCTGTATTGGTGCACTTGCACTTGCTCTGCTGCCGCCTGTGGGAAACCTTATGATGGGAAATCCGGCAAACTGGTCGCAGTGGGTGATCCGGGCACTCACAACACTTGTCATCAGCTGTCCATGTGCGCTTGTCATATCGATACCGCTCAGTTTCTTTGGCGGCATTGGCGGCGCGTCTTCCAAGGGCGTACTTGTGAAGGGCTCCAATTATCTGGAGGCACTGTCAGAGACAAAATATGTGGTGTGTGACAAGACCGGCACGCTGACCAAGGGCGTTTTTGAGGTGACACATATTGAGGCTGCAGATGGTGTGACAGAAGATGCACTTCTTGAGATGGCGGCTTATGCGGAGAGTTATTCCAACCACCCGATCAGCAAGAGCTTGAAGGATGCATACGGCAAACGAACAGTAGAACAGATTGATGCAGCAAGGGTTTCGGATGTGGAGGAGATCAGCGGTCATGGGGTATCAGCAGTTGTTGATGGCAGAAAGGTTTCTGCTGGAAATGTCAAGTTTATGAAAATGCTGGATATTTCGTATATTGTGCCGCAAAAAACAGGGACAGAAGTCCATGTGGCGATCGATGGGAAATATGCTGGATATATTCTGATCTCAGACATTGTTAAGCCAAATGCAAAAGCTGCGATTGCAGGTCTGAAGGCAGCAGGAGTCAAGCAGGTTATCATGCTGACAGGCGATACGAAAAACGTTGCAGAGGCAGTGGCGGCAGAGCTTGGCGTGGACGTGGTGAAGAGCGAACTGCTTCCGGCAGACAAGGTCGCTGAGGTGGAGCGTCTTCTGGCGGAAAAAGGGGAGAAGGAACGCCTTGCCTTTGTGGGAGATGGCATCAATGATGCACCTGTACTATCGAGGGCAGACCTTGGCATTGCAATGGGGGCATTAGGTTCAGATGCGGCGATTGAGGCAGCAGATATCGTGCTGATGGACGATGATCCGGCCAAGATATCCACGGCGATGAACATATCGCGAAAGACACTGGGGATCGTACATCAGAATATTATGTTTGCACTGGTCATCAAGTTCGCATGTCTCGGACTGGGCGCCATCGGGTTTGTCAATATGTGGTGGGCGATCTTTGCAGATGTCGGCGTCATGATCATTGCAGTACTTAATGCCACAAGGACGTTAAAATCCTAGTCCTTATTTTTTTTGGAAAGGCACTTAAAAGCGGGGCGGTTCATACAATAGAATAAATGAGTCCTGGGGGCATTTCTTGAAGACCTTTGAGCAACCTTTATCTGCCAAGGAGGAGACCTTGTACCTGGAAACAATGAACGGTGAGGATTTGGAAGCAGCCCATAGGGCAAGACAGATATTGATCGAGCGGAATCTGCGTCTGGTGGCACACGTGTCAAAGAAGTACATGGGATGCGGTGAAGATATGGAAGATCTGATATCCATAGGGACGATAGGACTGATCAAGGCAGTGAATACCTTCAAGGCAGAGAAGGGCAGCAGACTTGCTACATATGCGGCAAGATGTATTGACAATGAGCTGTTGATGATGTTTCGGGCGAGAAAGAAAGTTACACGGGAAGTATCGCTGTATGAACCGATCGGAACAGACAAAGAGGGAAATGAGATCAATTTGATTGATGTCTGTGAGCAGGAACAACACGATATTGTGGACGATATGGATATGACAGCAAAATTAGGGTGTCTGTCCCGTCTGATCGAAGAAAAGCTTGATGACAGAGAACGCGAGATCATAAGAATGCGGTACGGAATGCTGGGAAAAAGCTTTACAGGTGAGGAGATGACACAGAGGGATATCGGAAAGCTGCTGGGTATTTCCAGAAGCTATGTATCCCGCATTGAGAAAAAAGCCCTTGGAAAGCTAAGAGCAGGTTTGGAAGAAGAAAAACTGTGTTAAAAGTGTGCTAATTTTGACATTTCGAGTGTTAATTTTGACATTTCAGTTGTATTCCTAAGTTACTTGTGTTATATATGACAGGTAACACATAAAAAACGAAGGAGTAATCATTGATGTATAGCAGAATCATAACAGGTGCCATCAGCGGCATTGAAAGCATGCTTGCAACAGTAGAAGTTGATGCGTCCAAGGGCATGCCCGGCTTTGAGATGGTAGGACAGCTGAGCAACGAGGTAAGGGAGGCAAAAGAGCGCGTCAGAGTGGCACTCAAAAATGCCTCCGTACAAATACCTCCCATTCGGCTCACAGTCAGTATTTCACCCGCGGAGATGAGAAAGGAAGGAGCGTCCTATGATCTTCCGATCGCAGTGGGTATTCTCGTGTCACTGGGATTGATACCGGAGGAGGGCATACAGAACACCCTGATCGTGGGAGAACTGGGACTGAATGGAGAAGTACGGACGGTCAGAGGAGTGCTTCCTATCGTACAGAAAGCGAAACAGGAACATGTAAAACGGTGCATAGTACCGATAGCAAACGTGCGCGAAGGTGCAGTCATAGACGGCATTGAGATCATTGGAGTAAGCAGCCTGTCAGAGACCATAGAATATCTGCAGGAAGTCGAAGAGCGCAAGCCGCAAAAGATAGCACCCGCCAGGCAGACATTGATCGAAAATTTAGACGAGCTGAACACGGATCTGGATTTTGCAGAGATCAATGGTCAGGAGGTTGTAAAGCGCGCAGTGGAGGTGGCGGCAGCGGGATTTCACCATATTCTGATGATTGGTCCTCCAGGTTCCGGCAAGACCATGATCGCAAAGCGGATACCAACCATACTGCCAGATCTATCCAAGGAAGAAAGTCTTGAAGTCTCCACGATATACAGCGTGGCAGGACAACTGGACGACGATAAGGCATTGATCACGAAAAGACCATTTCTTGATCCACATCACACGATTTCTGAACAGGCGCTTGCAGGTGGAGGCAGGATTCCAAAGCCCGGCGTCATATCATTAGCCCACAGGGGAGTTCTCTTTATGGACGAGCTTCCAGAATTTCGCCATAACACCATCGAAATCTTAAGACAACCCCTTGAAGACAAGCATATTCACATTGCCAGGACCTATGGGAATTTTGTATATCCGGCGGATTTTATGCTGGCAGCGGCAATGAACCCATGTCCATGCGGCTATTTTCCAGACAGAAGCCGATGTACATGTTCGGAGGCAGAAGTCAAAAAATACCTGTCAAGAATATCGGGACCGATCCTGGACAGAATTGATGTAGTGACAGAAGCGCCAAGAGTGGAGGTCAAACAGCTTACTGCAGAGATGCAGAACGAGAGCAGCGCCGATATCAAAAAACGTGTCATGGAGGCGAGAGAGCGTCAGAAACACCGCTACAGGGGCACACGCTATCGGTTTAATGCCGAGCTTCGTTCGGGTGATATCAAGGAGTACTGCAGGCTTGGGACAAACGAGCAGAATATGATGGAGGAAATATTTACCATAATGAATCTGTCCGCGCGTGCATATCATAAAATTATAAAAGTGGCAAGAACCATCGCCGATTTGGACGGACATGATGACATTTGCACAGAACACATCAGTGAGGCAGTCTGCTATAGAATAAACGATAAAGGATATTGGAACTAGCGTATGACAGAAAATCAAACGGAACTGGAACAGAGAATATATGCCGCATGGCTTGATACCATATACTGGGTTGCAAGCGAGACAAAATACAGGCTGCTTGACGCAGCAGGAACTATGCAGAAGATTTATGTGATGGAGGAGGGACAATTAGCGGCGCTCATGGGACTGCAGGGCTGCGAGCGCTTTCTACAGCACAGAAAACGCTATACTCCACAGAAAGTGTGGAATTATTTAACTGAGATCGGTGTCAGTTATACATACTGCCAGGCAGTCGATTTTCCACGGAAACTTGCAGAGATTCCCGATCCACCTTTTGGGATATTTTATAAAGGAAGACTTCCCGACGAAAAAATACCCGCAGTGGCAATAATCGGTGCAAGGAAATGCAGTGAGTATGGAAGACTCATGGCGGAAAAATTTGCAAAAGGCTTTGCAGAGCGTGGCGTGGATGTGATAAGCGGCATGGCGGCGGGGATAGATGGTATCAGCCAGGCGGCGGCATTGAAAGCAGGGGGAAGTTCTTATGCAGTGCTTGGATGCGGAGTTGATATCGTGTACCCACGGAGCAACGAGTCTCTATACAGACAGCTTTTAGAGAACGGAGGAGTACTGTCGGAGTATCCGCCCCAGATGGAGCCAAGACCAGCGCTTTTTCCGCCGAGAAACCGTATCATCAGTGCACTTGCGGATGTTGTGCTTGTCGTGGAGGCACGGGAGAAGAGCGGAACGTTGATCACAGTGGATATGGCATTGGAACAGGGCAGGGAAGTGTACACGATACCAGGAAGATGCACGGACAGCCTTAGTATAGGGTGTAACCGCCTGATCCGTCAGGGCGCTGCGGTTGCAGTCACACCGGAAGATATCATAGGCGACATGCTCTGGGAAACGATGTTAAAAAAGCCCAAAAATCAGCCACAAGCACAGCCGTTGGGAAAGCTTTCACAGGCGGCGCAGGAGGTTTATGCGGTTCTGGAATTGCTGCCGATTACGCAGGATGTAATCGTAGCGAAGCTTCGGGATAAGAATAGCACCTGCACGATACCACAGATTTGCCAGGGACTTGTGGAACTGGAATTGAAGGGCTTTATCTTATGCAGGAACAGACAGTATGGACGTCTGCGGGATGAGTTGCAATAGGGGAATTTCGACAGCATATATTTTTTCAAAAATATTTTCTAAATTTTTACTTGCCACGATTTGAAAATTGGGTTATAGTGGTGAACGTAAGTCAAACAACCAAAATGATATATTAATATAGAAGAAATAGGTAGAGGGAGAATATGGCAAAGTATTTAGTGATAGTGGAGTCACCTGCGAAGGTGAAGACGATCAAGAAATTTCTAGGTGCAAATTATGAGGTTATGGCGAGCAATGGTCATGTGCGCGACATGCCCAAGAGCCAGCTGGGATTTGATGCAGACAATGATTATGAACCCAAATATATAACGATACGCGGCAAGGGAGATATTTTAGCAAAACTCAGGAAGGAAGTCAAGAAGGCCGATAAGATTTATCTCGCAACGGACCCTGACCGTGAAGGAGAGGCGATTTCGTGGCATTTGTATATCGCTCTGAAATTGGAGGAGAAAAAGGTATACCGTATTACATTCAACGAGATTACCAAGAATGCAGTGAAAGAATCCCTCAAAAATCCAAGGGAGATTGATATGAGTCTTGTGGATGCACAACAGGCAAGGCGTATGTTGGATAGAATGGTAGGATACCGCATTTCGCCACTCTTGTGGGCAAAAATCAAGAGGGGCTTGAGCGCAGGCAGGGTGCAGTCGGTGGCGCTGCGCATCATCTGCGACAGGGAGGATGAGATTAATGCATTTATTCCAGAAGAGTACTGGACGCTTGATGCAGCGCTGAAGATCAAGGGAGAAAAAAAGCCGCTGATCGCAAAATACTATGGAATTGAGGACAAGAAAACAGAGATTTCTTCCAAAGAGGAGATGGACAAAATCCTCAAAGATCTCGAGAGTGCAAACTTTGAAATAAAGGATATCAAGAAAGGTGAGCGCGTCAAGAAGGCACCAATGCCCTTTACGACATCGACGCTCCAGCAGGAGGCGAGCAAGGCTCTCAATTTTTCCACTCAGAAGACAATGCGTCTGGCACAGCAGCTCTACGAGGGTGTGGAGCTGAAAGGACAGGGAACGGTCGGTATCATCACGTATCTGAGAACGGATTCCACCAGAGTTTCCGATGAGGCTGTGGCGGCTTCCAAGGAGTATATTTCCAAGAATTACGGAGATCAGTATGCGGCGGAGGTTGTGACGGAGAAAAAGAAGGAACAGAAGATACAGGACGCGCACGAGGCGATTCGTCCGACAGATATCAGCAACACGCCAGCAGATTTGAAAGAATCCCTGAGCCGTGACCAGTTCCGTCTGTATCAGCTCATCTGGAAGCGTTTTACAGCAAGCCGCATGACACCTGCGAAGTATGAGACGACATCTGTAAAGATTGACGCGAATGGACACCGATTTACCGTGTCAGCATCAAAACTCAGCTTTGATGGATTTATGAGTGTCTACAAGGAGGCTGACGAGGAGAAGGCGGATTCCAATACATTTGTGAAGGATATCACAAAGGATACACAACTGACATTGGAGTCCTTTGACCCGAAACAGCATTTTACCCAGCCGCCTGCACATTATACAGAAGCATCTCTTGTGCGGGCGCTCGAGGAACTTGGAATCGGACGCCCCAGTACGTATGCGCCAACGATCACGACGATCATGGCAAGACGCTATGTGGTCAAAGAGGACAAAAATCTCTATGTGTCCGAGCTTGGTGAGGTGGTTAACAATATGATGAAGGATGCTTTTCCGACCATTGTAGATGTGAATTTTACAGCAAATCTCGAGGCACTGCTCGACAAGGTGGAAACAGGAACAGTTGGCTGGAAGACTGTGGTGGCGAACTTTTATCCGGATCTCGATAAGGCAGTGAAGAAGGCGGAGAAAGAACTTGACGAGGTAGAGATTGCAGATGAAGTGTCCGATGAGGTTTGTGATGTGTGTGGCAGAAATATGGTCATCAAGTATGGCCCGCATGGAAAATTTCTCGCCTGTCCGGGATTTCCGGACTGCAGGAGTACAAAACCTTATTTTGAGAAGATTGGCGTGACATGCCCTAAATGTGGAAAAGAGGTTGTCGTTCGCAAGACGAAAAAAGGCAGAAGATATTATGGCTGCGAGGCGATACCAGAGTGTGATTTTATGGTATGGCAGAAACCCTCCCAAGAGAAATGCGAGCGATGCGGCGGCATCATGCTTGTAAAAGGAAACAAGCTCGTCTGTGCAGATGAACAGTGTGGATTTGTGAAAAAAATAGAGAGTGATAAGGCGGCAGCGCAATAGAATTTTTGCTAAAAATCCATCAATAGCTGAAATTATGATGTGCTTATAAAAAATTGATTAAATTGTAAAGTATTCTTGAATTATTGACCGGAACTATTGAAAAATTAATTGCCGTATGTTAAAATTTCCCTATAAAAAGAACTTTTGCGGATAGATTGAGAATGATAACTGCGAAGAATAGAAGGACTTGGAGGTTTACTATGGGTAGTGTACAACTTTTAGATAAAACAAGAAAAATTGGGAAACTTTTACACAACAATAATTCCAGCAAGGTAGTTTTCAATGATATCTGTAAGGTAATGCGCGATATTGTAAATTCAAATGTGCTGGTGATCAGCAAAAAAGGCAAGGTTTTGGGTATAGGAACCTGCGAGGGTGTGGAAGAATTGAAAGAGCTTGTCGAGGACAGCGTGGGCGGATTTATCGATCCCATGTTAAATGAGAGGCTTCTCGGTGTGCTTTCCACGAAAGAAAATGTAAATCTTGCAACCCTTGGTTTCGAGAGTCCGGATATCCGCAAATATCAGGCGGTCATAACACCGATTGAGACAGCGGGAGAGCGTCTGGGAACATTATTTATCTATAAATGTAATGAGCAGTATGATATTGATGATATTATTCTTTGCGAGTACGGTGTGACAGTAGTGGGGCTTGAGATGCTTCGCGCCGTGAGTGAGGAAAATGCAGAGGAGAGCCGCAAGGTAGCGGTGGTGAAGTCGGCAATCTCCACCTTGTCTTTCTCCGAGATGGAAGCAATCACGCATATTTTTGATGAACTCAACGGCACGGAGGGAATTCTTGTTGCCAGCAAAATTGCAGACCGTGTAGGCATCACAAGGAGTGTGATCGTCAATGCGCTCCGCAAGTTTGAGAGTGCAGGTGTTATCGAGTCGCGCTCATCAGGCATGAAAGGGACTTACATCAAGGTTTTAAACGACGTTGTGTTTGAGGAAGTAGATGCTCTGAAGCGTCAATTGAACAAATAGTCAGACTAATTTGAGAAACAATTCAAAATATTGAAATAAATAAAAAAATAGAAATAAAAGGTGTATCTTGGAAAAGATAGACCTTTTTTCTGCTTTATAAGGTAAAAATAATGAATTTACATAATGGAATAAAACAAATTCACATAATATTGCAAAATAATGAAAAAAATACTTGAAATATTCTGAAAATAATCTATAATAGAGTAAGAAAGACAATATATTATGTAAATTCGTTATGACAATAATGGTTTACATAGAACTAGAAAATAGGAAAAATACGAGAAGGAGGAGTAAGAATGTTAAACAACTCAGGTGTATTTGATTACATTAACGCGTTGGGAACTTCATTGGATGCAGCAGCTACGAGAAATGACATTATCAATAATAATATTGCAAATGTAAACACTCCCAACTACAAAAGAAAAGATATTCGTTTTGAGACAGAATTGAAGCATGCTTTTGCGCGAGCGGGAGAGGACACCGTGGATGCGAGAGTAAAGAACCTTGACCTGGAAGCATTGGAGCCGGAGATCTATACAGATTACGAGGAACTCTCTTACAGATATGACGGCAACAACGTGAGCATTCAGAATGAGCTGGCAATACTTGCGAAGAACCAGACCAAGTACAACGGAATGATGACATTGCTGAACCAGAACTTTTCACAGATGATGTCAGTGATGAAGTAAAAACAACATTAGTCCGGATGATACAGAACTCAAAACAGGAGGTGTGATTAATGGGAATATTTGATTCATTTGATATCAGTGCGTCGGGAATGTCAGCAGAACAGTACCGCATGGATATCATCTCACAGAATATGGCAAATGCGCATTCGACAAGGACCGAGGACGGTACACCGTATGTCAGGAAGGTCGTAACCTTTCAGGAGAAGACAGACACTAAGAACAGAACATTCTCACATATGCTTGATACAGCATTCAGCAACCTGAGCGGCAGACCGTTAGGCTGCACGAACTCGGCAAGACTGGCAAGTCCCGGAACAGGTGTCAAGATCGGCGGACTGTACGAAGATACATGGACAGAGGAAGTCATGGCTTACGATCCAGAGCATCCGGATGCAGATGAGAATGGATATGTACATTATCCAAATGTAAATGTCATCACAGAGATGACGAACATGATTGACGCAAGCCGCGGTTATGAGGCAAATCAGGCAGCATTTGAGGCGACCAAGGCAATGGCAAACAAAGGATTAGAAATGAATTTTTAGTGAAAAAGTATAAAATATAGGGGTTAATAGGGAATTATTGTGAGAGTATAGGGGGAAAACGACAATGACAATTACAGCAGCAAACGATATCAACAGCTTATATAATGTTAATTCGGACGCAGTGAGGAATAGTCTGTACAATGTAAGTACAAACAGTGAAGGACAAAAGAACAATAATATTTTCGGATCGATTCTTGATGCGGCAGTGAGCAATATCAATACAACCAACGATCTGCTCTCAACGCAGGAGAATGAGGAATTGAAGTGGATGATGGGTATCTCAGAGAATACACACGACCTGACGATCGCGGTAGGCAAAGCGCAGACAGCACTCAACTACACGATCGCACTTAGAGACAAGCTCCTTGATGCATATAAGGAGATTATGCAGATACAAATTTAAAGAAACCAATTGTAAAGGATTACATGTAAAGGATTCTATGTAAAAAGATTACAGGGGAATTTTGGGAGAAGGAGACACTTGAAATGGTTGACAAGGTATTGGATTTTGGGAAAAAGCTATTAGAGCGGATTAAGGAATGGTGGAACAAGTTCCAGCCAAAGCAGAAGACATTGATCATCGGAATAGGAGTGGTGATTCTGCTTGCCATCGCGATACTGGTGGCAGTGCTTACGAAAAAGCAATATATCGAGATCGCAAACTGTGAGTCCACCAAGGAAGCAGCTGCCGTGAGGGATTTGCTGGATGGACAGGGAATTACATACAATGTATCGTCAGACGGTCTGAACTTTGAAGTGGTCAAGGAACAGGAATCAGATGCTCGTCTGCTGCTAGGCTCAAACAACATTCCAACGGCGGGCTATACGATTGATGATGTATTGAACGGAAGCTTTTCTACAACAGAGGCTGATAAGCAGAAACGTTATAAGCTTTTCATTGAGGGTCAGATTGAGGAAGATGTGAAAAGCATGAAGGCAGTCCAGACTGCTTCCTGCCAGCTGACCATTCCTAACGATAACGGTACGCTTATCGCACAGAACCGTGAAACCTATGCAGGTATCTTCCTGACACTCAAAGAGGGAGTGCCGTTTGACGAGGAGAACGCAGCAGCAATCGCAAGATATGTGGCGACAGCTCTTGGTAACGACACGACAGACAATATAACGATCACGGATGACGACGGAAGGATTTGGTTCCCGATTGAACAGTCCTACTCCACGATCGAGAAAGCTGACAACATGATGATGCTCAAACAGGAAGCAGAGAGCCTGATCAAGAACGAAGTGAGACAGGTGCTTTTCGGTACAAATGAGTTCAATCAGATTGAAGTGGCAGCAAACATCTCGATGGATTTCTCACAAAAGGAAATCACACAGCACAATTATTCCACACCAGATGACCAGCATGACCAGGGACTTCTTGCACATGAGGAAGTATATCAGTCAAGTGCCACAGACGGTCTGAGCGGGGTTCCGGGAACAGATTCGAACTCCGAGACAGACTATATGATCAATGAGTCAGGTGGTACCAACAGCAGCTCTTATGAGAGAAAAAGTGATTACCTTCCAAATGAGGAGATTATCAAGACAACGGCAGCTACAGGCACAATTGTATACAATGACAGTTCTGTATCTGTAGCAGCAGTGAGATATCGTGTGATCAGAGAGGAAGACGTGAGGCTACAGGGACTCTTGGATGGTATCTCATGGGAAGAATATAAACTTGCCAACAACGAGAGGGTTAAGCTTGCAGTAGACGAAGATCTTGTCAGCATGGTGGCAAATGCTACCGGCATACCGACAAGGAATGTAAGCCTTGTGGCATACGAAGAGGTTCAGTTTATTGATACAATCCAGTCTTCTGTAGAACTCAAAGATATTGTACAGATCGCATTGATCGTCATTATCCTCACGCTTCTGGCATTCGTGGTGATCATGAGCCTGAGAACCAAGAAAGAGGTCGAAGAAGAGGAAGAACTTGCAGTGGAAGACTTATTGCAGTCAAACGTGGATGAACTTGCAGGCATCGAGACAGAGCAGAAGTCTGAAGCCAGAAAACTGATAGAGAGCTTTGTTGAGGAAAATCCGGAAGCGGTGGCAACGCTTTTGCGAAATTGGCTTGATGAGGACTGGGGGTAACTTGTGATGGCTAGTAGTGAAGAGTTAAAGGGAATACAGAAAGCGGCAATCTTATTGATTGCCCTCGGACCTGAAAAATCTTCCCTGATATTTAAACATTTAAAGGAAGAGGAGATCGAGGATCTGACACTTGAGATTGCGAATACCAAGAGCGTTACACCACAGATAAAGGATAGAGTAATCAATGAATTTTACGAGGTGTGTCTGGCGCAGCAGTATATCGCAGAGGGCGGTATCGGTTATGCGAAGGAACTCTTGGAGAAGGCGCTCGGTGCAGACAAGGCGATGGACGTGATCGGAAAGCTGACTGCATCACTGCAGGTAAAGCCGTTCGAATTTGTCAAGAAGACCGATGCATCACAGTTGTTGAACTTTATACAGGATGAGCATCCACAGACGATCGCATTGATTTTATCTTATCTGTCAGCAGGGCAGGCAGCCACGATTCTCGGAGCGCTGATACCAGAAAAGCAGGCTGAGGTAGCAAGGCGTATCGCGACAATGGACAGAACAAGTCCTGATGTAATCAAGGAAGTGGAGCGTGTGCTGGAGTCAAAGCTTTCTTCACTTGTAAATCAGGATTACACAATCATCGGCGGCGTGGACGCAGTAGTAGAGATTTTGAATACAGTAGACAGAGGTACAGAGAAGCATATTATGGAGACACTCGAAGTGGAAGAGCCAGAGCTCGCAGACGAGATCAGAAAGAAGATGTTCGTATTCGAGGATATCTTACTTCTCGACGACCGTGCGATCCAGCGTGTGCTTAGAGATGTTGACAACAATGATCTTGCCATTGCATGTAAAGGTTCGACAGAGGAAGTACAGAATGCGATATTCGGCAATATGTCAAAACGTCTGGCTGAGATGATCAGGGAAGACATGGAATTTATGGGACCTGTCAGGATGAAGGATGTTGAGGAAGCTCAGCAGAAGATCGTTAACATTATAAGGAAGCTCGAGGATGCTGGAGAGATCGTTATTTCTAGAGGCGGAGGTGACGAGATTGTTGTCTAGTGGTGGTGTCTTAAAATCCGGCTGGGTCGTAGTAGATCCAGCCAATACAAGAATTATTGACTCCAATGCGAGGGCGGAGGCAAGACTCAAAGAGCTGGCGATGGAGCTCGCAGTGCAGTGCGGCGAAGAGCCGGACTTTGCGGAAGGTTTTACACAGGGAATCAGTGCAGTTGAGGTATCACAGCTGATTCGCGACGGTGAAGGGAATATAATCGGTGAAGAGCAGAGTTTTGACGAGACAATGCAGTCAGAGGAAGGGTTCTCCCCACAGCCGATGATTCAGGCGCAGGAGGAACTGATCGCCGAAGCACAGGCTCAGATCGAGCAAATGCGTGAGGAAGCACTTACGGAGATTGAACAGACCAAGATTCAGATTTTAGAGGAAGCCAGAAGCCAGGGCTATCAGGAAGGCTTTGAGCAGGGGAAGAATGAAGGTTTTGCACAAGGACATCAGGATGGGCTGGACAGTGTGGCAGAGGAGCGCGAGCAGATGCAGGTCGAGGCAGAACAGGTCAGGGCAGCGCTGGAGGAAGAAATTCAACGCAAGATCAAGGAACTCGAGCCGATGTTTATCGATACGCTGACTGGAATATATGAGCACATTTTCCATGTGAGTCTCAAAAATTCAAGGGAACTTATCGTATATCTCATACAGAACACCATGAGAAACATTGAGACAGGCAGCACTTATCTGATTCATGTATCGAAGGAGGATTATCCCTTTGCGAGCATGCAGAAGCGGGAGTTGATCAAGGGTACAAATATCGCACTTGAAAATGTGGAACTTCTCGAAGATGTCACACTTGGGAAAAATGAGTGTATGATAGAGACAGGGAACGGTGTGTTTGACTGCAGCCTGGGGACACAGTTAGAAGCGCTGAATGAAGAATTGAGACTTTTGTCATACGAACCATAAAAGGGGTTGTAAATTGTAAGATGGAAACTTGTATTTCCTTTCAGAAATATCAGACAGTATTAAATAAAAGTTTTTTCAAAAAACTCGGCAAAGTAGAGAATGTAGTAGGACTTACAATTGAGTCGACAGGGCCAGATGCAAAGCTCGGTGACATGTGCAAGATTTATACAGATTCCGAGAAAGAACATGGGATTCTGGCAGAGGTGGTCGGTTTTAAGGATAAGAGAACACTGCTCATGCCCTATGAAGACACAGAGGGTATCGGACTTGGCTGCATTGTCGAGAACATGAATTATCCGCTCAGCGTGTCGGTTGGAGAGTGTCTGCTGGGGAAGACACTGGATGGACTGGGCAGATGTATTGATGGTTTTGTGCCGGAGCCGACGACAGTGAAGCGCTATCCACTCGAAGCAGCGCCGCCTGATCCAATGAGCAGAACGATCATCAGTGAAGTGCTTCCGCTTGGTGTAAAAGCGGTGGACGGATTGATCACCGTTGGGAAAGGGCAGCGTATCGGTATCTTTGCAGGTTCTGGTGTAGGAAAATCAACACTTATGGGTATGTTTGCCAGAAATACCAAGGCAGATATCAATGTGATCGCTCTGATCGGAGAGCGCGGGCGTGAGGTCAGGGAGTTTATCGAACGTGACCTCGGCGAGGAAGGCATGCGCCGCTCGATTGTGGTGGTGGCAACCTCAGACAGACCAGCTCTCGAGAGAAATAAGGCGGCAAAGACAGCGACAGCGATCGCGGAGTATTTCAGGGATCAGGGAAAAGATGTTCTGTTGATGATGGATTCCCTCACACGTTTCTCAATGGCACAGAGGGAGATTGGTCTTGCGACAGGGGAACCACCTGTGACAAGGGGCTATCCGCCAAGCGTGTACTCGGAGATGCCAAAGCTTCTTGAGCGCGCAGGATGTTCGGAAAATGGTTCGATTACAGGTTTGTATACTGTACTGGTAGAAGGTGAAGATTTTAATGAACCGATCACTGACACAGCGAGAAGTATCCTGGACGGACATATCATGCTGACGAGGAAGCTTGCCAACAGGAATCACTATCCGGCGGTTGATGTGCTGCAGAGTATTTCAAGGTGTATGTCAATGATTGCGTCAGGTGCACACAAGGCAGCAGCTGGCAAGTTAAAGAATATTATGGCTACCTACAATGAGGCGGAAGATTTGATCAATATCGGTGCCTACAAGCGGGGAAGCAACCCGAATATCGACAGGGCAATCAATAAGATTGATGAGGTAAATGAATATCTGCTGCAGGACACGGATGCGAAATTCACTTTTGAGGAATCCGTGGAACAGTTGGAAGCAATGTTTCAAGAATAAAGGGTGAAGAGAATGGCAGTTTTTCGTTACAAGATGCAGGGGATTCTTAATATTAAGGAGAAACTCGAGGAGAGGGCAAAGCAGGAGTTTGCGGAGGCGAATATGCGGTTCGATGCGGAGAAGAAGAAGCTCGACGAACTTCAGGCGAGAAAGTTTTATTATATGCAGGAAGGCGTGAAGCTTCGCATGGAGCTGATCGATGTGCGGAAAATCCGGGAAAACAAGATGGCAGTCCTCAAGATGGATGAATATATCGCCGATCAGATGAGGGAGGTTGCCCGCGCCGCGAAAGCGGTGGAGAAGGCAAGAGCGGCACTGCAGGAGCTTATGCAGGAGCGCAAGGCGCATGAAAAGCTCAAGGAGAGTGCATTTGAGGAGTTTATGAAGGATGAACTGGCTGCGGAGAGCAAGGAGATTGACCAGCTTACCTCATATACATATGGACAGAAGCTGATGGAGGAACAGAGTATAAAAAACACGTGAGTTCCCTGACAGTAAGGAACTGTTGAAAGACAAGACAAAAGCACAAGTTATTGATGACAGTTCCTGGGATAAAATATAGAAAGGCATGGTTAGCGATATGGCACGTAAGGACGAAGCATTAAGCCCCGACGCACCGGAGATGCAGCTCAAGCAGCTAAAAGAAAGTCAGAAGGCGTTTAAACAGGAGCAGAAAAATCAGAAAAAGGAAGCGAAGAGACGCGCAAAGGAGCTGGAGAATCAAGAGAGGGAATTAGACGAGCAGATTGATGGCACCAACACTTCCGTGGTTGTAGTCACGATATTTATCATTGTAATATGGCTTGGAATCTTATGCCTGTTGGTTAAGATGGATGTAGGTGGGTTTGGCTCTAATGTACTGACACCGATGTTAAAGGATATACCTATTGTTAATAAGATACTTCCCACAGAATCCAATACGGAATCAACCAAGGAGAACTCCTACGGTGGATACAGCAGTATCAGGGAAGCGGTAGAACAGATTACAGAGCTGGAAAAGAAGATAGAGCAGTTACAAAATACCAATACCGCATATGCAGAGCAGATCGAGGCGCTCAAGGCAGAGGTACAGCGCTTACAGACCTTTGAGAAAAATCAGGTGGCGTTCCAGCAGATTAAAGAACAGTTCTATGAGGAAGTTGTCTATGCCGAAAATGGACCTGGTGCAGAAGCGTATCGTGAGTACTATGAAGGGATGGATCCGACAACGGCGGAGGCATTATATAAACAGGTGATCCAGGAGGAAGCAGTCAACAGCAAGATGAGGGATTATGTGGCGACTTACAGCAATATGGACGCAGCGAAAGCCGCAAGTATTCTCGGAGCAATGACAGACAATCTTGATCTGGCAGCAGACATTCTGTCAAATCTTCCAGCGTCTACAAGAGGATCGATCATGGGTGAGATGGACCCGGCAGTGGCAGCAAGAATTACAAAGATAATGAATCCAGGAAACTAAGGTTTCCAGAAACTAAAGTTTTCTGATAATTTTACCGATATATATTATGTAACTTTCAAATTAACTGAATTTTCTGACAATTCAGTTAATTTGTTAAGTGAAATAGATGGAGACAACAAAATCTGTACATTGAAAATTGAAGAAAGAGAAAGGAGGAATGACAATGACGGATACGACCTTAAAAAATGCGCTTTTTGGTGCTGATTCAGCGAATCCTGCGTTAAGGGCAGTGGCGAACGTACAGAAGACAGCACAACCGGCAGCGGGCAAAACCCAGGATTTTGGCGCAGTGCTTGACAAGACGGCGCAGAAGTTTGAGAAGCCAGGGCAGACAGCGGCGGACAACAGTGCAAACTCCAGGACACAACAGTCCGAGAAGACGACTGTCAAGACAAAGCAAGACAAGACAGTGGAGGATACAGTTGCAGCAGCGGATGAAAAAATTTCTGACAAAACATCTGATATGAAAGAGAGTGCAGAAGTACAACCTGAGACTGAGGAGTCTGTCGATGAGATGACCATTGACGAGATTGCACGTGCATTAGAGCAGATTATCGAACAGATCAAAGAAATCCTTGGCGTTACAGACGGGGAACTCCTGAGTGGCATGGAAGAGCTAAACTTACAGTCTTATGATCTGTTGAATGTCGACAATATGGCACAGCTTGTAACAGCCATATCTGGCGAGGATTCGGCAATCAGTCTTGTTGCAGACGAGGAACTTTACACAGCATTGCAGGATATTACAGAGTTGGTGGATACACAGGTAAACAGTCTGCTTGACAAGATGGGGCTTACTGATGAAGAGCTAGACGCAGTATTGCAGAAGCTTCAGGAAATGGAAAACCAGAATCCAGAAGAGCCAATGCAGGAGTCGGAATTACTTTCTTTTGAAACGTCCAAAGAGGCTGCAGCAACAGAACAGATCGGAAAGGAACCGATTATAATCAGAGAGGACAATACCAAATCTGATGACCAGCCTGCAAAACAGTATGATACACTTCCAGAGAACCAGCAGGAAAATCCTGTCGAAGTCAGCTCAAAGACTCAGACACAGAATACCGGAAAGGATGCGAAGGACAGTGATGATAAGGATTCCAAAAATTTTGGACAGGACAATACATTACAGAACTTCCAGAATAATCCTGGTGAGGTAAATGATGCGGCTGCTGCAGAAGGAATAGAAAAGTTCACTTCGGAGAGCACAGAAAACATCATGAGACAGCTGGCTGACATGGTAAAGATTGTCAGAAATGAGAATCTTACAGAAATGGAGATGCAGCTGCATCCGGCAAGTCTTGGCACAGTCAACGTATCGCTGACAACAAAAGGCGGCGTAGTAACAGCAGAATTTACCACGCAGAATGAGGCGGTAAAGGCAGCAATCGAGGCACAGGCATCACAGTTGAGGGCAAATCTTGAGGAGCAGGGCGTCAAGATCGAGGCGATCGAGGTGTCAGTGGAGAGCCACCAGATGGAGCGGAATCTCGACCAGAACGGACAGGATCAGCAGAGGCAGGCACAAGAGCAGGAGACAGGACGTATTCAGGGAGTGCGCAGAGGCAGGAGCAGCATTAATCTCAGAGCATTTGCCAATGGGGAGGAGCTTGAAGGAGAAATGCAGGGAGCAGATGATGCAACAAGAATTGCTATGGAGATCATGGCAGCGAACGGAAACACGATGGATTTATTAGTATAGAAAAGAGGAAAAGGAGAGAGGTGGATATATGGGAAGTTTGATAGCACCATTTGATGACAAAGGGGTATTGCAGACACATACCACATCCGGTGATTCCCTGACAAGTAAAAGTGGGAAAAATAAAAACACGGTGGACAGTGATATGTTCCTGACCCTTTTGGTGGCAGAGATGCAGAACCAGGATCCGCTGGAGCCGACGAGCAATACCGAGTGGGTATCACAGTATGCGACGTTCACACAGGTTCAGAAGATGAGTGAGATGGCAGAGTCCATTGACGTGCTGAGGGCGAATGAGCTGATCGGCAAGGAAGTCATCATGAAGACGACAAGTACGAGTACAGGTGAAGTTAGTTATACACAGGGTATTGTTGATTTTGTTGAGATGGAGAACGGTAAGCCGCTGCTTGTGATCGATGATGCGAAATATTCGATCAGTGATCTGGATACGATTGTCAGCAGCCAGTACTCTGCGGCATATGAGAAGTACAGTACATTCAAGGAAATGATCGATGCACTGCCGGATGTGGCTTTTGCAAACAGAACCTACGAGAATGTTATTCAGGGAGCATTTGACTACTACAACACCATGGACGAGTACCAGAAGAACTATATGAAGATCTATGGTTCAGCGCAGATGGAGAAGTTTACAGAGTGGAAACTCGAACTTGAAAACATGGGTATCAAATTCAAGGATTCTTCTGTGGAAGAGGATGAAAAGAAGACATCTCTCGATGACATTCTGGAAAGTTTCAATACCAAGATGAATGCGATTCTCGACAAACTGAATCTGATGTCGGAGAACATGGAAGCAAACAAGGACACAGGTAAGTCAGACGCAGATACTGTTAACAAGGCGGACGAAGTCACAGGTAATCAGGCTGGCAATGTTGGCGGGAACAACACTGGCAAAACAGACGAAGTCACAGGCGGTCAGACTGATGGGGACAATGCAGGTAAGACAGACGAAACCACAGGTAATAAGACAGAAGAGAACAATAC
>CAMWLV010000063.1 GCA_947175175.1 uncultured Lachnospiraceae bacterium | reverse complement strand
TGATTGGTTCAAACCAATTTCTTTTGTGCAATTCTCAGATTTGCTCATTTATAGAAATCAAATTACTTCTTAAATTACTCACAAATTCTCCCGGTCAAAACCACGACAGCAGCCTTTCATACTCCTCGTCCGTAATCTGTAAAATACCGCCGTGACGCTTCTTTGTCTTTCCCATATCATACTCCTCTGGAGTTAAGATTCTGAAATCACCAGAAGACAGATTTTCTGTCAGCATCGGAAGATATCCTTTTCCTGCCATGAACTGATCTGCGATCAGACACCATGTCTCTCCATCAGGAAGCAGATATCCTTCTGGACCTTCCACCCCGATTAAATCTGCCAGTACCGTGGAATTGATTGGAACAAATTCTCCCGTAAGGGATTCTGTCTTCTCCAGAATCAGCCTTTTATATGTTTCATCCTTGGACACACGGTAATAATATCCCTTGCTTTCCAGTATCGTAGTATCAATTACATCGCTCTCTTTTTCCATATAGAGAAATGTCTCTGAATACACTTGAAAATCTTTTGTATATGTGGCATAAATCCTATGCTTTCCCTCTGTATCTCCCTCATTTTTTACCTTGGAAGCAAAGAATACCAGAAAAGCTTCTTTTTCCTTATCAAACACGGCTTCCGGCGCCCACACATCTCCAGCCCCAGGAATCCCCACTTCACAACTCCGCTCTTTTGTCCAGTGAACCAGATCCTCAGTTCCCCACACAATAATACTTCTGCTGCCATTTTCCTGTGCATCCTTCCAACCTCTGCCCGCCTCAATCCGCAAATCTGTGGCAATCAGGTAAACGGTATCTGTCTGCGGATGTCTTACCAGAAACGGATCGCGCACTCCACAGGTGCCTGTCTGTGAAAAAAGTACTGGATTTCCATTATTTAAGTCCGTCCAGTGCAGCCCGTCCTGACTCACTGAAAAATAAATCTGTTCGCCGTTTTTCTCCTCGCCGATAAAATGTGCAAATAAATACGCTGCCATATGTTTCTCCTTCCTCTATTTAAAGTCAAGCATTCTCAAAAGAAAGTATCGTAACAGAATGCGGTGCAAATGTATACAACAGTTCATTTCCATTTACGTAAAAACGCTCTGTTTGTGGTGTGATATTGTCTGGATTTTCAAAGGAATTGGTCTCGTCCAGTCCGTAACCTTTTAAATAGGTAACTGTCACTCTATTCTTAACAGGTCCGTCCAAAGACAATTGCACGTTCTTTTCTTCTCCAGTGAGATTCACCACTTTCAATATCGTTCTGTCACTGCTTTGGTCCACGCTGGCGGTCACATACAGTTCTTCCAGCTCAGGCAGACGGTCAACAGTATCGTTATATAAAACGCCATTCACCCATGTCTGAATCCTTCTGCCGTCCACTTTCAGCTCCAGGAAATATTCGATATCCTCCACATGGAAAATTCTCTGTGAAATGGTAGAACCTCTTCCCGCATAGCAGGACGTCAGATTGCAGTCCCAATTATCCCAGCCGCCAAATTCCCAAATCAGCCGGTTTTTCTCGTCCTTTTCCCCGAAATAGATTTTCAGTCCTTTTCTCCCTGCTGTTCTCTGAAAGCGGAAGGACACTTTATAGTGACAGCTTTTGATATCCATGAGCAGGTTTTCCAGATTATCCTTGTCAATCTGAACATCATGCAGTTCCATGACATCTCCTGTGTTAATATCTGCCACCTTCACTTCCCAGATTTTTCCTTTAATGTCATTTCCAGCAATCGCAAATTTTCCTGTAATACCTTTTTCATCTACCAGAGGAATAACCTCATTCAGACTCGTCATCTCAAAGGTTACTGCATCTGTTCCCTGATTCTGCATAAAAAGTTTCTGCACATAATAGTTGGGCGTTTTCAATATCGTGTGATTGTTAAACCACAGCATATCTGGTTTCCAGTTCACGTAATCCACGTTGCAGAGCATGGGCGCATAGCACGCCATCGCCACCACTTTCGACCGTTCCAGATGTGTCATATAGGCTGCCTCTACCAGAGCGTTGTAGTATGTATTTCCCCATGATGCATACTCGCCAAGAAACACCTTCGGACCGTTTTCGTCATAGTCTTCATAATGGTGCATATTCGCAAGGAACCATTCCGGGGCAGAATAGTAATGTTCATCGATCAGGTCAGAACCGTATTTTTTTGCAGAGCGCCATCCTGCCTCATAGCTTTCTCCTGATGCAAATGGTCCCGCAGTATTGATAATCTTAATCTCAGGATATTTTTCGCGAATTGCCATATGAAAATATGGATACCGCTCAAAAAATCCGTCCCCGACTTCCTCATTGCCGATTCCAATATATTTCAGGTGAAAAGGCGCTTCATGACCAAGATCCTTTCTGATTTTTCCCCAGACCGTATCGCTGCTGCCATTCGCAAACTCGATCAGATCCAGCGCGTCATCCACCCATACTCCGATTTCTTCGAGCGGCACTCCGACACCCTTGTGCGGATTGAACCCCCCTGGAAGTATCGGCACCGGCTCCGCGCCAATCTCCTCACAGAAGCAGAAATACTCAAAATATCCAAGTCCAAGAGACTGGTTATATCCCCAGTTGCTGCGCCATGTGGGACGCTCCTCCACTTTCCCAAGTGTCCGCTTCCAGCGGTACATGGAATTGCGGTCATGGTCATTCAGACTGCCGTCATGTACGAGACAGCCTCCCGGAAAACGCATGAACTTCGGATGCATTTCCCGCAATGCCTCAGCGATATCCTTTCGCAGACCACCCTTTTTCCCGAGAAAGGTGTCCTGCGGAAAGCAGGATACCATATCAAGGTTGCACGTTCCTCCCGCCTCAAAGGTCAGTACCAGCCGCCCACAGGTTGTGGTCTGTGACGCCTTTATCTGCAATTCATATTTTTTCCACTCTTTGCCGCTGATTTCAAGATGTCCCTCTGCACATACAAAACCATCTTCCTCCACTGTCACACAAACACGAGTACTTCCTTCTACTCCCCCTGCATACATGGAAAAATCATAGCCTTTTCCTGCTTCCACAAAAAATCCTGTATTATATCCCTTATTACAAACAGCGCCGCCGGGCTGTGACTCTACATGCAGGTAATGCGGCTTCTCCGCATACATCGGATGCTCTGTGCGCACTTCCCAATCGATTGCCCCTGTCTTTTCCCATGCAGTCAGGGAATGGTACTCCTTCTTGTCCAACTCACAATATTCAAACGAACGGTTCTGCACCATCTCCGCATACAGCCCACCGTCCGCAGCGTGATTGAGATCCTCAAAAAACAGTCCATATAAAATCCCCAGCTCCTTATATTTCTGATTTTGAAATACTTTTATTTGTTTCATTTCTAACCTCTCCACCCTATCATTGCTTATGTTTCCGAAAAACCGTCACGAACTGACTTTGTGCATCCTATTTGTCATTCTCAACTAATACGCAATCATCGGAATTGATTTAGGCTTCTGTGTACTCCGCTCCTTTTGTCCGTCTGCCACATCATAGATTCTGCTGCTGCATTCCCTGATCTGCTCCATCATTTCCGGATAAATGCATGAGCAGACATCAAACAATCCGATATTGTAATTTTCTCCGTCAAAACGCCCTAGTACAAACTGATCATAGCATTGGAAATAGTGACAGCCCACTCCGTTAGGATGCGCTGCTACACTCTCGCAGTAATAACGATACGCAGTACCTCTGTCTTTTTGACTTTCAACGCCTTCAAGTCCAGTCGCGGACAATCCCGCATCCAGTGCGCCAAAATGAAATTCTCCAATCATAACAGGAAGATCGACTCCCAGATTCACAATGCCTTGTATGCTATCCGTGGGATCAACCGCATAGCAGTTGATGGAAAACACATCAAAATTTTCCCATCCTGTCACTAAGTCTGGATTGGATATCCACGCCCACCGCATTCCCAAAATCATATGATTCGGATCCACTTTCCTGCACTCTCGGACAGGTGTTTCGATGTACTCACGCATCATCTGTCTGGAGAATTCCCGCATGTCGTTCTCAGCTGTCTCTGAAAGCTTTGACACGTCTTTTTGCTGCTGATACAAACGCTCAAATCCGTCAAAACAGCTTTTCCATGCTGCATTTAGCTGCTCAATACTCGGGTAACGCTCCTTTAAAAATCCGATTAACTTCTCCTTACAAGCTGTTCTCTCAGGATTATATAACACCTCGTCTGCAAGCATAAGATTGTCCACAAATGCCCACGCCGGTTCATTTCGCAGGAAATATCCAATCATGAAGGAGTCGTCCTTATGCTCCTTCAGTGCCTGTGCACAGCGCCTTGCCTGTTCCGCATACTCCTCACTGAATACATCTGGGAAATCGCGGAAAATACACTGTCTGGTCGCCGGAAATTCTGGAAGTGAGGTCACGTATGGAATGCCGATACTTCCAAAAAGCCGCTGGTCGCTCCAGTTACCCAACGTATTCATCCCATACTTTTTCAACTGCCCGCCTATCATATCTTTCCACTTTTCATACCATACTTCTCCGAAAACCTTGTACAGATTTGCCTTCGCATAAGAAAATATGAGGGGTGTGCGGCGCAGCCCCTGACGGAGATCAGACTCATAAAACATTGCACCATATTTCGTGTCTTGTTGATCTGGAAGCCAGTCCAGCCACTGCTCCACACCGTCTACCCTGCAGTCGCTTCCGGGACCCACACAATCTGGTCCCATACTGAAGTAGGCATAACCAAGAGGATCTGTCAGCCACCATTTTTCTCCTTCTTTATAACTTGAAAAGTACCCGGTTCCTTCCCGAAGCTTTTTCTTTTTCCAGCCGCCGTATTCTGACCACTCTTCAAAAGGATACCCTGCATCCTTATCCTCATACTGCTTTTGCAGTTTCATCTTCAGACTTTCCAAATCCATTGTCTTGTCAGACCAGTTCTTCCGCTTATCCTGACCGAAACAATCCACCAGTTTTACATCTGGAAGCTCTACACAATCTGGATATTCGTCTGTTAGAAACATATTCTCAATATCGATTTTCACATCATGAAACGATGCTAGCGAAGACAAAACGACGCGGGAAATCTCTTCCCTGTATACCCGTCTGCCATGACACACAATCTTCAAAGTGCCAGGCATTGCCTCTGGAAACAGTTCACGGGCATCAAACCAGTTTAGGTCGATACAGACCATGGTTCTTACTTTGGGCAGCAGCCCAAACCGGACTTCGAGCGCTGGCTCGTCCTCTTTGCGGACATACACGAGCAAATGCATAGGAAGACTGTGCTCCTCCAGCACCTCCACATAAAAAGTCAATAAATGTTCTGGGCAATTTATAATCTGTGGGAGTAAAATCCCTGATCCCCTCTTTGAAAGCTGCAGGCTGCATACGCCTTCCTTCTGCGCCAGAAGTACAGAGCCTTCTGTCAAAGATTCCTTGTTTACTATGATTTGCTGCATTCTTGATTCTCCCTTCTAATTTGCTAATTTTGATAATTATACCACAAAAAACTGTTGCACATTAATTTATGCAGCAGTTTTTTGTATAAAACTTATTTTACTGTCTGATACCACTCATTTACTTCTTGTGTAATCTGATCTCCGCCCTGTGCCTTCCAGTCTTCCACAAATTTGTCAAAAGCTTCAATTGACTCGTTTCCATAGATAATGTTGGTATATACCTGCTTTTCCATTGTCTGCAGCTGCTCCCAGCTTCTCTTCATTGTCGCTGTGGGTTCCGCATTAAACATATTGGGAAGCAATTCATCCCTGTGCTCGTTTGCAAGCGCATATCCGTTTGCCATATCCGGTACAACACCAAAATCTGCGGCTGCCCTGATCTCAGCTGATGACTCTGGTTCTTTTCCCGATGCAACACTCGCATAAGCCTGCATACCATCCAGAGCTGGTGAGTTCTTTAAAACAGTTGACTTACCCGGCATAAACGGATCTGTCACTGGGGGATCAAACAATGCGGAATCAAATACCACCTCGTCATTGACAATATCATAATCATAATCTTGCAGATATCCATACTGGAAATCACCTGTACCAAATGCCGCATCATAAATCCAGTCATAGTACTCAAAGAATTTGTCCATATGCTCAAAATCCGCATTAAACATCAGCCATCCATCATTAACCTGTGCTGCCTGATACGTAGGATCACCATTGTCCTGACAGATGTTTGGATAAGCTGTAATCACTGCGTCCGGTGCCACTGTCGTCACATCCCGCACAGAATTGATTGCCCATGGACGACCGATAAAGATTCCTGCCTTACCCTCTGTAAACTGGTTCATGGCATCCCATGCGCCTGTTGCTGCTGCCTCCTGGAAAATCCAACCGTTGGCATGCCACTGAGCCATACGTTCCAATGTCTTGCGGTTTCCCTCATGGATGGAACCATACATTAGATTTCCGTTTTCGTCCTCACGCCATGCACCTGGAATAAACTTTCCCGAATTTGCCGAGAAGAGACTGACGGGATCTGCTACCCATCCTGTATTGTAAAGGTCATTTCCAGAATAGGTAAAGCCATAAGTATCCTTTTTCCCATTACCGTCCGGATCATCCTCTGTAAACGCCTTGATCACTGACTCAAACTCATCCATATTTGCAGGTGCCTTCAACCCAAGATTGTCCAGCCAGTCCTGACGGATGATCATCACTTGTCCCTCTGTCAGTGCCGGACAGCAGGCAATACCATATATTTTCCCATCTTTTGTGAGCGGATAATATGTTTCCGGGAATTGCTGATAAATCTCCTTTAACCGCTCTGGCATATATTGCTCGATATCATTGGTGATATCCTTTGCGCGTCCTGATTCAATCATATCAGCAATCATCTGTGTACCATATACTGGAAAAACATCTGGAAGGTCTTCTGAACCCGTCAGAGCCAGACGAAGCTTTGTATCATAATTGCCGGCATCACCGCCCAGCAATGTCGTTTCCATCTTAATTCCCAATTTTTCCACTGCCAGATTTACCATCGGATTGTTGTTGATATCCTCACCGCTCCCATATCTGCCGGTATTTTCATCTAATTGCTTTGCAATCCGAATTGTCAGCACAGAGCCATCCGTACTGTCACCACTATTTGTATTTGCAGCACTATTGCCCTGCCCCTGACTGTCTGCAGCTTGATTAGAACTATCTCCACCTTGATTTCCACATCCGCCTAAAAGCATCACGGAACTCATCAGTAGACAAAGTGCAGCTTTTCTTCTTTTCATATAAATCCTCCTTAAATATAAATATATTAATCTCAACCCCCATTGGGTAATAGATTCCATCACAATAAACTTTTATTCCTTCACCGCACCCATAACAATTCCTTTTGCAAAATGCTTCTGCAAGAACGGATAAACCAACAAAATCGGCAGCGCACCGATAAATACCTGGGCTGCTTTGATGGTACGCTCTGACATCGCTGCCGCAGATGTAGGATCCAGTGCCAGATCCTGCTGATTTCCCTGTACCACAATCACTTGCAGAAATGACGCAAGCGGATAATTTTTTGTGTCAGACATATATAAGATACCCGTAAACCATTCATTCCAGTTGCCAACCATGATAAAGAGTGCTACTGTTGCCAGTCCCGCTTTTGACAGCGGAAGAAAAATCTTCCACAAAATCTGGAAAAAATTAGCTCCGTCTACCAACGCTGCCTCTTCCAATGCCTTGGGTATTGATTTGAAAAAGTTCATAATCAATATCAGGTTATAACAGCTGAACGCACCTGGAATAATATAAACCCAGAAATTGTTTTTCAGACCCAGTGCAGAATTTACTAGATAAGAGGGAATCAAACCTCCACTGAACAACATTGTAAAAACGAAAAACCACATCAATGGTGTCCTTCCTCTAAAATCCTTGGAGAGTGCATATCCAGCCGTCACAATTACAAACATGCTAAGAAGGGTACCAAGAATTGTCCTCGCAACAGCAATCATGATGGACCGCAGGAAATTCGCATTCTGAAATGTTTTCTGATATGCCATTGTTGTAAAATCTACCGGCCAGAATGTTACTGCCCCACTGTTTGCTGCCGCCTTACCACTTAGCGATATCGCGAACAAGTTCACCAGCGGAAGTACACAGATCAAAGCCATAAATACCAAAAACACTGTATTTAGAACAATAAATATTTTTCTACTTGTCGAAACACGTCTCACTCCCAAGCACCTCCTAAAAGATTCTATATCCGGCAAACTTGTATGCCAGTTTATATGCGATTGCAGTCAATAATAAACCTACCCCTGATTTGAACAGACCTACTGCAGTACCAAAACTATACTGTCCATTTACCAATGACTGTCTGTACACATAAGTATCAATAATATCACCAGTGCTGTATGTAAGAGGCGAATACAGGTTGAAGATCTGGTCAAATCCGGCATTTAATACATTTCCAAGGCTGAGTGTCGCCATGACAATAATCATAGGCATGATGCTTGGAATCGTGATGTGGAGTGTCTGCTGCCAACGGTTTGCACCATCCATCTCCGCTGCCTCGTAAAGACTCTGATCAATGTTTGAAATCGCGGCCAGATACACAATCATGCCAAAGCCAAAGCCTTTCCACAAATCTGACAATACAACAATCTGCCGAAACATCCCTGCTTCTCCCAAGAAAAATATTGGATCCATTCCTAATTTTTGAAGAAAAGCGTTTACGATACCGTCCAATCCAAGGATATCACGCAGCATACCGGCAACTGTTATCCATGACAGGAAATGCGGCAGATAGACCAATGTCTGGATTCCTTTTTTCAATCCGACATTCTTCACTTCATTTAACAACAGAGCCATCACGATCGGCACAATCAATCCGAATATAATCTTGGCTACCGCAATGATCAGCGTGTTGATAATTGCCTGATAAGATTCCTTAAACATAAAAATCTGCTTGAACTGATCCATTCCGACAAACTGTGATCCACTGATTCCAAGCCATGGCTTATAGTCCTGAAATGCCATGACCAGTCCTCCCATCGGGATATAACAGAATATCACTGCCAGAATAAAACTGGGCAATATCATCACATATAATGGCCAGTTATGCGCGATTTCCTGCTTCCAGCCTTTTTTCGTAGTTCCTTTCTTTTTTCCCATTTTCATCCCTCCATTTTTACACTTTTCAAAAGCACTCTTATATTATAAAGAAAAACTTTTACGAATCCTATGAAGCAAATCTCTCTGATTTATGTAAAAAACTTATATGAAAATCAAATATATATGTCATTTTTTTAGGTGAATATCGAGAAGGGAAAAGCTTTTCCCTTCTCGCGCACCGCCGATGCGCCGCTCCAGTGGCATGTTTCCTCTGCACCGGTATGTGCATAAAAAAAGAGCAACCAATCAATGATTGCCCACAGTATAAAATGTATATTTTATTTGAATTGAGTCTGCATTTTGTCATTCACGATATCAATCATATCCTGCAGTCCTTTCTCCTCATATTCACCCTTTATTTCCTCCCACATCTCCTCCACTGGGTCTGTTCCTGTCATAATACGCAAAAAATCCCTATTCAAGTCAAGTGAAAAGTCGATCTGTTCCTCTTTCATGATGCGTCTGCACTCCGGTTCATACTCTGGTATCTGCACACTCTTTGCTTCCTGCAGCAATTCATAATTCATCTCAAGACAATCCACCGGAACCGTTGATGGAAATCGCTCATCATAAAGACTGGAATCCCAGTGAACTAATATCGATAGAACTTCACAGGAAGGATATCTTCCAATCACATCCACGTCCATATCATACAGCTCTGCCCTGCCATCCACTAATTCATAAAGCGCTCCCTCTGGTCCATAAGCTGCAAAAAAAGCCCCCTCATCACTCAATAGATAATCATAGATCTGCAGGATTTTATCCAGCTTCTCTGCATCCACTTTCGCACTGATATAAGACTCGCACCAGGCATATCCCCATACAGGATATGTTATAGTACCATTCACATCTGGCATCAGATGCAGGAGCTTTACACTTTCAGCTAAATTATTATTATGGAATTGTTCCCAATACTTACCCATATTCTCGTATACGCCACCCGCTCCGCCGGAATAGAGGATTGCTGCATTCTCTCCTCGAAGAAATTTGTCGCGCGCACTGCTGGCTGTCTGTTGTATCACATCCTTCTCAATTACGCCTGACATATACATATCTCTCCCCAACTGAAATGCACAAATCATATCATCGACAAAATAAACAGGCTTATAAATGCTATCTAT
Organism: uncultured Lachnospiraceae bacterium; assembly: GCA_947175175.1. GTDB lineage: Bacteria > Bacillota > Clostridia > Lachnospirales > Lachnospiraceae > COE1. The sequence goes on along the minus strand of CAMWLV010000063.1, from coordinate 10,553 downwards.
ATCCTTCTTCCAGTAAAAATCATTTCCGGTACATGCAGCAATCGGAGATGCATACGGAAGCAGCAAACCAGTAAGCAGACCTGAATTTCCAACCGTCATCCCCTGAATCCCTGTCCTCTCCGGATCTTCTCTGATTATCGCCAATATCATCTCTTGAAATTCATCCCAGTTCTCTGGCTCTTTGGTAATTCCTGCATCCTGTGCCAAATCCCACCTGTAAGCGACAACCCTGTCAATACTGGTCCACTCCTGGGAAGGATAAGTCAGCCTTGGAATACAGTACAATTTACCATTTACTGGAACAATCTGCGTTTCTTCCAATCCGTCTATGTATTCTGCAAGATTTGGATAGGCGGACAAATCATCTGGAATAGCACACAGCAGACCATTCTGTATCCACTGTGGGTACAAGACAGAATTCCTAAAATCCCCTATAAAAATGTCTGGTAGACTATCAGTTGCTGCCCACCGCTCCACTTTCTGATAGTAATCATTCCATGTCATATCAAGCGGTTCCAGCTCCACGCCAAACTGCTCCTCAATTGCATCTAAGACATCATCTCCTGCCAACGCCGTCTCCGCATTCCAGAATGCAACTGTAATCTTTATCCTGTCCACCTTCGCTTCTTCATCTTTATTCGCATATTCCACATTTTTGCCCTGCGAACATCCTGTAAATCCTGCCATGATCATTATCATTATTGTCAAAAGCCATCTTTTCATCCGATTCATTCCTTAATTGCTCATTCGATACTGCCCAGGAGTCATCCCAATAACTTTTTTAAATGTCTTAATAAAGTGAAAGGTATCATTAAAACCAACCTCTAATGCAATGTCTGTCAATGGTTTCTTTGTCGTAGACAACAGCTCTTTTGCGTCCTCAAGCCTTTTCTGTGTAACATAGTGCACAAATGTAATTCCGGTTTCCTTCTTAAAAAGCTGGCTGACATAGTTGGAATTCATATTCAATACTTGCGCTGCCCCTGTCAGTGATATCTCACCCCTGTAATTTTCATTGATATATTTCATCAGCTTCATAAAGGTCGTATTGGTAAAATTTTGTTCGCTTTCTGCCTCTGCTGCATTTTCTTCCAAAAAGCGCTGCAGCTGCCGCAACATTTCCGAGAAATCCCCATATGTGTTCACAAGCTGTTCAATACTATAGATATAATAATCATTTTCCTCATCCCAAAAAAGAGAATGTGAAAAGATCAGATTGCATAACCGCAAGGCACTGCGGACGGTAAAATCCTCTCTGCCCTTCCTTCCAACTTCCTCAAGCATACTCTCCAGACTCTCCCACTGATCTGCTTGTATTTTCTTCTGAATACCATCCAGCCAGCGATTTGCCCTCCACTCATCCAGCTGTGAGCAGAGCTTGTTCTCTCCATCTACAAAATATTGAAACGCACGTGCGATACATTCCTCAAATGCCTCATAGATCACTTCTCCCGACAATGCCTGTTGGATATACCCAATTCCTGACCAGTCTGGTAACTGATAGAGCTCATCCCCTAGTTGTTTTATACGATTTGTTTTCATAATATATCCCCACTGCCCCCGTCCAAGACGCACAGAGATTCCAGCTGCCTCGAGTGCATCCAACTTCCGCTCCCCGCTGGACACGGCAATAAAATATTTTTTCTGATAAAAACCCAGCTGTGACAGGCATTCCCTGATCTCATTTTCCTCCCGTCTCTCCAGAATTTCCATCAAATCCTCCCAGCCAATGATATGTTTATCTTTTCGCAGATTCTGCACTGCTTTGTGCAGAATACGAGTCACCTGCGTAAAATCCAGCGGTTTCAGACAATAACCAATCACCCCATACTGAATAGCCTTTTCCGCATAAGCAAACTCAGCATAGCCGCTGGCTATAATCAATTGTATCCTGTCGTTCCTTTTTCTCAACTGATTGCAGAGCTCCAGCCCATTCACCCCGGGCATACGAATATCAAGAATTGCAATGCTGATCTCCTCTTTCTCTGCAAGCTCTAACGCAGTAGTACCGTCTGAAGCGGTTCCCGCCACCTCAAGCCCCAATTCTTCCCATGGAATTGAACAGAGCAAAGACTCGACTACTGAATTTTCATCATCAGCAATCATTACACGAAACATAACATTCTCCTCCCTCAATAAAATGCAGTCATGAATCTTTTGCTGGAAGTTTCAGTATAACCGTCGTGCCATCTTCCGGGCAGCTCTCTATGAAAACCCCGTACTCCTTTCCATAATATAGCTTGATTCTTGCATTTGTATTCAGTGTTCCTACGTGTTCTCTGGTATCTGCATGCTCCGATACCAACTCCCTTTGCAGTATATCCAGCTTTTCTTTTGCAATACCAACACCGTCATCCTTTACGGTTATGACAAGTGTCTCCTCTTCCCGCCTTGCACCAATATATAAGCTCCCTTTTTGATTCTTGGGTTCCAATCCATGAAAAATAGAATTTTCTACGATTGGCTGCAGAAGCATCTTCATCACCCGCAGACACAGCACTTCCTCTGAGATAAAATAAAACACCTCTATCTTCCCTGCAAACCGCATCTGCTGAATCCTGATATAAGACTTGATGATTGCAATTTCCTCCTCCAGTGTAACCTCATCCTCGCCCTTTGCACTATAGCGGAATATGTTTCCCATATCCACGGCCATCCGCGCAATCTCAGGAGATTTCTTTTCCAACGCCATCTTCCGTATCACTTCCAGTGTATTGTACAGGAAATGTGGATCAATCTGACTGCGCAAGTATGCCAGCTCTGCCTCCTGCTTCTGCACCTTCAACTCGTAGAGATCCATTGCAGACTGAAATATTTGCCGGTTCAGTTTCTCGATGTCAGCAAGCATACCAGTAAACTCATATCCTAATTCTGTGATTTCAGCACATCCCTTTAGATTTAAATCTGTTTTTAGTCCTCTCTGCTTTGACTGTCTGATCTGCAGAATCGTGTCATGAAATTGGCGCAATGGCCTGACAATGCCGCCCGTCAGCATCAGAAAAAATATAATACAAAATACTGCTGACTGTAAGACACACTCCCATATCAGTATCTGGATTCGTTCTGTTCCCTCCCCAGTGCTCCGAATGTCCAACACACTAATCAGATGACAGTCCATATCTTCAAGATAATAACTGCGTATGCTATAATCCCCAGTCTTCAAATGTTCTTTTTGTTTATTATCAATCCATATCTGATATGCTTCCTCCACACGCTCTTCCATCTGATCAGGGGTAAATAAAACGCGCTCTTCCCCTGCAAGAAAATACACCTGATTGGCCTCCCTGTCATTTTCCGAGAAGAAATCTGATGCATCTATGGACAGAACAATCGTACCTATATTTTTCGTTCCTACGATGATATCCCCGGCATACACCATCATATCCGGTTTCTGTGAATCCACCAGAAAACCATGACTGCGAAAACCAAGCCAAGAAAATGGATCTCCATTCGCCGTTGACCTGATCTCATCCAGCTCACTCGCCCTATAGACATTGGAATAGTGGATTCGGTCATTGACCAGTGAAATGTCTTTTATCATAGGCTCCAGGATCATATGTCTGGTCAGACATTCTGTCGCGCCACCAATCGTGTCAGACATCTGCGAATAATCACTCATCATAAATTCCCGAATTTCCTCATTCTCACTGATATTGATGCAAAAATTTTCTATCTTGTCATAATTAAGGCTGATCTGGTCATACAAACGCAGTAAGGAAACCTGCATATGTTCATCCTCGTTTCGAAAAATCAGCTGCTTTATGGATACACTGATCAATCCGCATACAACCACAAACAGTATAAGAACTGCAAACATAATATTTCTTGCCTGTTTTTTGATACTCATTTCACGAAATGCTTTTTTACTTTTCATGGTTAAATTCCTCGAAATATTAGTTTCATATTTAGGATAACATTTATTTTCATTTCTATAAATGGGTTTTTGTTATATCTTAATTGGCATATTTTTAGGTGGTTACTGTTTACACTCTGTGTTTTGCATATTTATACGTTTTTTCAGTGTAAACAGCAACATTTTGGCGCTCGATTCCCACTACTTTGATGGGGAGTGAACACACTGTAATATTGAACCCACACTTGAAATATAGAAACAATTGTAATTTTACGGATGACAATGTATAATATATTTGCAAGATTGCAGATCGTATAGCGTATATGATTTAACTTTTTTGTGCTAATTAACTTGATTTCTTATAATCAATATATTGTAAAATCTGCATATCCGTATACAGCGTCTTGAATAAGTACAGTAATAGTTTGTTTGACTCATCATAGTGGTGACAGTTTTTATCTCAAACTTTTGAATAACACAATTGAATAATTGTTGGCAAATCAATATTTAGTGTTTGTATTTCTAATAAAAGCTAAATATAGATTTGGCTTTAAAGTTTAACTACCACAACAGATTAATTACTTCTTATGACAGAATCAAAATCAAACAATATAGAAGGGGAAATGCATGGTATATATTTTCACTGCACTATACTGTGAGGCACATATTTTTATCAGGCAGTTCAAACTGATAAAAAATCAGGAAAGTACCTGGTTTCAGGAATTTTATAACGAGATATCTGGTATCCGGCTCACGATTACCGGTGTGGGCGAAATCGCTGCTGCGGCAGCAGTCAGCAGCATATGTTCGGTATATAAACCAACGCAGGGCGATCTGCTGCTCAATGTAGGAATCTGTGCACATACCACAAAAAAAGACGGAATTTTCCTGTGCAATAAAATCATAGAAAAAGCAACGGGCAAAACTTTTTATCCAGATATACTGTACCGCCATAATTTTTGTGAAGGAACTATTGTGACAGAAATGCTTCCATGGAACGGGAAAAAAAATGCCTCTCCCACCGAAAACCTGTATGATATGGAGGCGGCAGCAGTCTATCAGACTGGTATCCATTTTTTTGGTCCGCATCAGATGATCTTCCTAAAAGTTGTGTCAGATAGCGGAGCTGTGGAAGAAATTTCCAGGGAACAAGCTGAACATTTAATGGAAAAATATCAGGATTGCATATTTGATCATATCGAGCAGATTTCTTATATAACACAAAAAAACATGTGTCGCAGGAACCGACTGCACCAAGAGGAAGATCGACTGATTGAAACATTTTGTGCAGATCTGCACTGCTCTAAGTCAATGAGAGATTCTATGCAGCAATATATCCGATATCTAACACTGGCAGGAATAGATTATGTTTCGGTGATACGGGATATGTATGAGAAAGAGCTGCTTCCATGTAAGGATAAAAGGGAAGGAAAACTGCGTTTTGAAGAATTTAAGAGACGATTATTTTAACCCGTTTTTTTCGCATATCTATGTTGAAAAATCGGTTCGGAATCATGTGCGTACACAAAAGATACTGGCAAAGTTCCCGTCTGCGGAGATCATCGAGATCAGTCACTACAAAGATGTATTCTGCCGGAACAGACAAAGCTACCAGCTTCAGCACTGTGCGCAGAAACTGATCCTTGCCGCCAGACAGGGAACACTGCTCTACGGAGGAGCACCTGTGTGTCAGAGCTTTGGCAACCAGTACTTTTATTATGTCTCCTGCGCGATGAATTGCATATTCGACTGTGAGTATTGTTATTTAAAAGGAATGTATCCTTCTGCCAACATTGTAGTGTTTGTAAATTTAGAGGATATTTTTGCAGAAATTGAGAGGATGTTAGAAAATCATCCACTGTATCTGTGCATCTCCTATGATACGGATTTGCTGGCATTGGAACAGATCATCGGTTATGTGCGGGAATGGTGTGATTTTACTGCGAAACATGAGAATTTGAAGATTGAAATACGAACAAAATGTGTTAACAAATCCTTTGTTCGAAACTTCACTCCAATTTCTGGGGTAATTTATGCTTTTACGCTGTCGCCGCAGACAGTGATCGAAGCCTTTGAGCATCATACCCCTTCTTTGACAGAAAGGCTATCCTGTGCGGCGGAGCTAATACGGGCAGGATGCCATGTACGGCTTTGTTTTGATCCGATGATTTATGTGCCTGACTGGAAACAGCATTATGAAGAAATGTTGGAGCAAGTCTTTCATATGATTAATATGGAAAAAATTGTGGATGTAAGTGTCGGTACGTTTCGCATTTCACAGGATTACTTAAAGAATATGAGAAGGCAGGAGCCAGATTCTGCAGTGATCTGGTTTCCTTTTCAAAGAGAAGACGGCTGCTGCCATTATCCGAATGATCTGATGGAACAGATGGAATGTTTTTTGACAGAGAGATTAGAGGAAAAAATTCCCAAGGAGAAGATTTTTCGATGGAAAATGTGAAGAAAGAAGCTGCAATTGTAACCGGAGCCTCTTCCGGCATAGGATACGCAATCAGCAGAAAGCTGAGCGCACTTGGATATGATGTGTTCGGTTTCGGCAGAGATTTTGGAAAGGTAGAATGGAAAGCAGAGGATAACGTTTATCCAATTGTCTGTGATGTATTGGATACTGATAAATTATGTGCGTGTATCCGACAGATTGCAGCGCAGCATCAGGTGCGTATACTGGTGAATAATGCGGGCGTTGGATATTATGGACTTCATGAGGAATTAAGTCCCGATAAGATTAAGAAACTGGTACGAACCAATCTGGAAACGCCTATGATCCTGACACAGCAGCTTTTGCGGCATTTAAAGAAAAATGCGGGCTATGTGATCAACATTTCTTCCGTGACGGCAGGGCAATCCAATCCTCATGGGTGTGCCTACGGTGCTGTCAAAGCCGGACTTGCCAGTTTTTCACACAGCCTGTTTGACGAAGCGCGGAAATATGGTGTAAAAGTCATAACAATTTTCCCAGACATGACACAGACAAATCTCTACCGCAATGCGGATTTCAGAGAGGGGGACGAGACAGAATCTTATCTTCTTCCGGAGGATGTAGCAAACGCAGTGGAGTGGATTCTAGGTCAGCGGGAAGGAGTCGTTGTCACAGACATTACACTGAAGCCACAGCTTCACCGCATCAAGAGGAAGACATCAATATCCACTCCTTTGCAATAAAAAGCAGAAACATATGAACTGGATAAAACGCATAGCAGAAATATTGAAATGCCTTGCTGTAAACTCCTTTCCTTCCCTGATAAATCCATATTGGAATTAAAGCAAAAAGCGCAAATCCCTGTTGGATAACCTCAACTGCAGAACCAAACACTTGAATTTCATAATAATAACCACCTAACAACTTCACATTCAGAAAATACAGGCACAGAAATTGGCATAGCCGGCTTTTCCAGCTCCGGGTTCGAAAGAAATAGAATGTCAATACTGTCAGGATACCAACCCCATAATAATCTACCATGGTTATATATCCCAAAACATACCATAGTACTATATTTCCAACAGACACCAATACCGCTGCGACTGGCGGAAAGCGTAATTTACTTTTTTCGATCAATATGATCAACAACAAGCTTAGTAGAAATGTCCAAAGTACATTTTGGTGATAGGGATAAAAGATACTGCCGCCGTACATCAGATCAAACGGAATCTCTGTCAAAAACGCACAGATCAGCATTCGAGTCAGATAGCGCCGCAGATCATGTGTATGCATGTACCCCTCTGCAATCATAAATGCAAAAATAGGATATGCAGCACGTCCAACACATGTAAGCCATTCTTGCGCCGGAAAAAACATCGCCCACAGATGGTCACACAGCATAAGCCCCATAGCCAGAAGATGGAGCCCGGTAGAGCTGATACTAAACCTGGAATTTTTAAACATCGTTCAATTTCCTTTCAATTTATTCATACCAATTGCTTTTCCCTGACCTTGGAAACTTGTTCATAAACAGTATTTCCTGTCCCCGCATATTCCATACGAATATCAGGAGAACGATATTTGCAGAACACAACAAAAAAAGGATACCATATCCTTTCTTTGTTGTGTTCTGTTTACGCTTGATTCCCCAATACAAGTCTCAACTTTTACACAATTCCCAATTACACTTGTTCGCCTTCTATACAAACTTCCCCCAATTTGCTTTCAAAAGGCTATCCCGCTTTTACACAAACGAAACCCCGTTAAAACCCCTTCTAAAGTGTCTTTCTAAAAGAACTATGTTCTCAAAAATATGTAACGTTGTTTCTATGAATAGATTATTGCATATTTATTATGCATTGTCAACCATTTTTTTCACTTTGTAGGAATCATTTTTTGACTTTGTATTAATATATTGTTGCATAAAAAATGCATTTTTCTCTTGAAATTCATGCACATTGTACAAATAACATCGTTACTCACTACCACTCAATATAATTCATCGTTTTTTTGCACACTGCAGCACTTTAAACTACTAAATTCCAGTACACTATTCGTGTACATAAAAAGCAGAACAGCTTTCCTACAGGAACACTGTTCTACTTAACGACCATCTCTCTTCAAATACTATTTCACAACTCTTACTCGAAATACACCGTCAATACTCTTTAACTGTTCAATAATCTTGTCATCAGCAGCTTTCTCGATATCCATCAGTGTATAAGCATACTCACCCCTTGACTTGTTGGTCATGTCGCTGATATTGATCCCAGCCGCACCAAAAGCAGCTGTAAATTGTGTGATCATGTTGGCGATATTCTTATGGAGAATCGCCACTCTGCCGACATTGCCGCACACACCCATATCACATGCTGGATAGTTTACACTGTTTCTGATATTTCCATTCTCAAGATAATCTTTAAGTTCATCTACTGCCATAACTGCGCAGTTGTCCTCTGATTCCTCCGTGGATGCACCAAGATGAGGAATGACGATACAGCCCTTCTGACCTGCTGTTGTCGGATTCGGAAAATCCGAAACATATTTTCTGACTTTTCCTGACTCGAGCGCAGAGATCATATCCTTTTCATTGACAAGAAGATCTCTTGCAAAGTTTAGCACTACTACTCCCTGCTTCATCTTCGCAATGGCAGCCGCATTAATCATTCCCTTTGTGGCATCCATAAGCGGTACATGGATTGTCACAAAATCACATTCCGCATAGATATCATCGACATTGATGACATGTTTCACCTCACGGGAAAGTTTTAAGGCTGCATCAACAGACAGATATGGATCATATCCATAGACATCCATTCCAAGAGCTACAGCTGCATTTGCCACTCTGATACCAATCGCGCCAAGTCCGATGATACCAAGCTTCTTGCCCTGAATCTCCGTGCCTGCATAATTTTTCTTCTCCTTCTCAGCATCCTTGGCAATCGTTTCCACGCCTGCGTTGGCTTTTACCCAGTCAATCCCTCCGACAACATCTCTTGAAGCCAGCAGCATACCTGCGATCACAAGTTCCTTGACACCGTTTGCGTTTGCGCCAGGCGTGTTGAATACAACAATCCCCTTGTCTGCGCACTTGTCAAGAGGGATATTGTTTACACCTGCCCCAGCTCTTGCAACTGCAAGGAGCGTATCAGGCAGATCCATCTCATGCATGGACGCGCTTCTGACCAATACACCCTCTGCCTTGGTGATGTCATCTGTTGTCTGGTAGTTCTCTGTAAATCTTGATAAACCTATATCTGAGATAGGGTTAAGACATTTATACTGATACATTATACATTTGCCTCCTCAAATTTCTTCATAAACTCCACAAGCTTCTCCACGCCCTCAATCGGCATGGCGTTGTATATACTTGCACGCATACCGCCTACAGTCCTATGTCCCTTAAGATTCTCAAAACCAGCTTCCTTAGCCTCCTTGACAAACTTGGCGTCCAACTCCTCGCTGCCTGTCACGAAAGGCACATTCATCAGAGAGCGGTCTTCTTTTCTGACCGTTCCCTTAAATAGCTTGCTCTCATCGAGGAAATCATAGAGAATCTTAGCCTTTTTCTCATTATATTCCTTCATCTTCTCAAGTCCGCCCATCTTCTTAAGCCACTTAAATACTTTTCCGCAGATATAGATCCCATATGCAGGCGGTGTATTATACAAAGAGTCATTGTCTGCATGTGTTTTATATTTCAACATCGTTGGTGTTCCCGGGAGCACATCATCTGTAATCAGGTCTTCCCTGATAATAACAATGACAACACCAGCTGGTCCAATGTTTTTCTGTACGCCGCCATAGATCACACCATACTTTGTGACATCTACAGGCTCTGACAGAAAGCACGAGGATACATCAGCCACAAGCGTCTTTCCCTTTGTATTTGGCAAAGTCTTGAACTTTGTACCATAGATCGTATTGTTTTCACAGATATACACATAATCAGCATCCTCAGAAATTGGCAGATCAGAACAATCTGGTATGTAAGAAAAAGTCTGATCCTCACTGGACGCAATCTTGTTTGCCTTGCCGTAAAGACATGCTTCCTGATACGCTTTCTTAGCCCACTGACCCGTAACGATATAGTCAGCGACACCGTTTTTCATAAGATTCATGGGAATCATGGCAAACTGCTGGCTTGCACCGCCCTGCAAAAACAAAACCTTGTAGTTGTCAGGTATGTTCATGAGTTCTCTTAAATCCGCCTCTGCTTCTTTGATAATGGTATCATACGCTTTCGAGCGGTGGCTCATC
>CAMWLV010000062.1 GCA_947175175.1 uncultured Lachnospiraceae bacterium | reverse complement strand
ATGTGTTAAGCACGCCGCCAGCGTTCATCCTGAGCCAGGATCAAACTCTCATGTTAAAATGGTCTGCAATGCAAACGTTGCCAAACAGTTCTGTTTGATTCTTGCACCAGTTTAAACTGGCTACGGAAATATATCTTTCCGTTTATTATCCGTTGTGATCTTTATCACATTTACTCTTAAAGGTTGTGTCCTATATTATAGGACATGTTCTCTGAACAATTCTATATACATCTTATTCGATGCATTCTCATTAGAATTTTCAGGGTTGCATTACTGTTTATTTGTCAAGGTACATCTTTTTTATACTGTGCTGTTTTCACTCGCGACAGCTTTTATAGAATATCATATCTTGTAAGTTTTTGTCAAGCACTTTTTTAAATTATTTTCTTTTTTTATTTTCGGTATCGTCAGGCGTGGTGAATATCTAATAAACATGGTAAAATGCATCGAATTTTTCGTCAGCCTGCGAGGCAGGGAAAGGAACTGTTGATTTCCGTTTTCTTTTCCTGACAGGAAAATTTCTTTGAGAACTGCTCCATTGTATTTTCCTATGTAACCTATATACTATAGACATATCGGTATAAATCATAAAAACATCATAAGGAGGTTTTGGATATGAATATAGGAACACAGATTCAAACGCTGCGTAGGGAACATAATGTCACACAGGAAACGCTTGCTGCAGAAATGGGTGTCACCGTTGGAGCCGTGAGCAAATGGGAAAATAGTGCGACAATGCCGGATATCCTGATGCTGTGCAGTCTGGCGGACTACTTTCAAGTCACCACTGCTAAACTGCTTGGACGCACTCATAAATGCAGCTTTGTGATCTGCGACGATGCTGCCTTTATACGAGATACGCTGAAAAAATTATTGGAAAAAGAAGGGTATACGTGTGCCGGACTGGCTGCAGGCGGAACACAACTACGTTCTTTTTGGGATAAAAATATTCCCGATATCCTGTTTCTGGATATCCACTTGGGTTCGGAAAACGGACTTGAACTGTTACAGGAGGTCAAGTGTCGAAATCTCCCTACCAAAGTCATCATAGTTACAGCGGATCATTCCGAAGAATGCATACAATCCGCAATATCCTATGGGGCCAACGCCTATGTCACAAAGCCCTTTACGGAAAAACATATTCTGCATACTCTGGAAACACTGTGCCTCTGATTGAATAACTGATGCTATCTTCTCCGTGCTGCATAACACTTAATTTCAAAAAGCGGTTTCCTTTTCTTCTTAAAAAGGAACCGCTTGATTTCATTACTCTCAGCCGTGAATCTGCCCCTCAAGAACTAACTTCGTTTCCTCAATCGCTTTGTCAATTCCATCTGGATTCTTACCACCAGCCTGCGCCATGTTCGGGCGTCCACCGCCGCCACCGCCTACGAGTCCGGCAATTCCTTTGATGAGATTTCCAGCGTGCGCACCCTTTGCCATAGCGCCATCTGTAGCCATTGCCACAAGATTCACTTTTCCGTCCATGCCAGATGCAAGTACAACAACACCCTCTCCAATCTTTGCTTTCAGCTGGTCTCCAAGGTCTCTCAAACCATTCATGTCAACGCCGTCCACGCTTGCTGCCAGAAGCTTTATACCCTTCACTTCAGTTACCTGATTCATGACATCACCGAGAGCTTCCTTGGCTGCTTTGCTTTTAAGCGATTCGTTCTCACTCTGCAGTGATTTGATCTCGGACATCATATGTCCGATTTTCTCTACTAAATTTGCTGGAGTTGTCTTTGCCGCCTTTGCCGCTGCATCAAGCTCCTTCTCAATATTCTGGTAATACGCAAATACATTGTCCCCTGTAAGCGCCTCGATACGGCGCACTCCCGCCGCGATACCACTTTCGGACACAATCTTAAAAGTTGTTATATCGCCTGTATTTTTCACATGTGTACCACCGCAAAATTCTTTGGAGAACTCTCCCATGGATACAACACGCACTGTCTCGCCATATTTCTCATCGAAAAGTGCCATCGCACCTGTCTTTTTCGCCTCGTCCATTGTCATGACCTGTGTGTCCACAACAATGTTTTCGGCAATCTTCTCATTGACCATTTTCTCAACAGATGCGAGCTCGTCAGCCGTCATTGCCTCAAAATGACTGAAATCAAAACGTGTCCGCTCTCCGTCCTGATAAGAGCCTTTCTGCTGCACATGCGTACCGAGCACTTCGCGAAGCGCCTTCTGAAGTAAATGAGTAGCAGAATGATTTTTGCAAATTTTTGTTCGCAGTGCTTTGTCAACGTTCAAAGTAACCTCATCGCCTACTTTGATCATGCCGCGCGTCATCTTGCCAATGTGTCCAACTTTGCCGCCGAGAAGCTTGATGGTATCTTCCACAACAAACTCACCTGATACGGTCGTGATCACACCCTGATCACCCTGCTGACCACCCATTGTTGCATAAAATGGGGTCTCGTCAACAATAATCGTACCGATCTCACCGTCTGAGAGCGCCTCCACAAGCTCACTTTCTGTCGTGAGCACAGAAACCTTTGATGTCGTCTCGAGCTTCTCATATCCGACAAACGCTGTCGTGATGGCAGGATCGATCGACTCATATACAGTTGCGTCAGCACCCATATAATTTGTCTCTTTACGCGCCTTTCGTGCCTTGGTACGCTGCTCCTCCATAGCTGCGTGAAATCCGTCCTCGTCAATGGCAAAGCCCTTTTCTTCCAATATCTCACAGGTAAGATCTACTGGAAAGCCATACGTATCATACAGTTTAAACACATTTTCACCTGAGAGAATTTTCTCGCCAGCTGCCTGCATTTTATCCTCCATATCGGAAAGGATTGCAAGCCCCTGGTCTATCGTTTTATTAAATTTTTCCTCTTCCTGCGTCAGCACCTTGAAGATAAAATCCTTCTTCTCGTCCAGCTCAGGATAACCGTCCTTGCATTCGTCAATCACAGTCCCGGCAAAGTCAGCCATAAATGTACCTTCTATGCCAAGCATTCTCCCGTGGCGCGCTGCACGCCGTATAATACGTCTGAGCACATATCCGCGTCCCTCATTTGTCGGCATAATACCATCTGAGATCATAAAAGTCGCAGAACGGATATGGTCTGTGATCAATCTGATTGATACATCTTTCTTCTCGTCTGTCTCATACACTACCCCGGCGGTCTCACAGATCTTGTCACGAATCGCCCTCATTGTATTGATATCAAACACGGTATCTACATCCTGAACGACTACTGCCAATCTCTCCAATCCCATACCCGTATCGATATTCTTCTGCGCAAGCTCTTCATAATGCCCTTTTCCATCACCATCAAACTGTGTAAATACGTTATTCCAGACCTCTATAAAACGGTCACAGTCACAGCCTACTTTACAGTCAGGTTTCCCACAGCCATACTTGATACCTCTGTCATAATAGATTTCAGAACATGGTCCGCAGGGTCCTGCTCCATGCTCCCAGAAATTATCGCATTCCCCCGTCTCTGGGTCGCGATAAAAACGCGTGATCTTCTCAGCCGGCACACTAATCTCATTTACCCATATGTTAAATGCTTCCTCATCTTCACAGTAAATAGATGGATATAATCTCTCTGGGTCAAGTCCGACTACCTCAGTCAAAAATTCCCAGCTCCAGTTTAATGCCTCGTGCTTAAAATAATCTCCAAATGAAAAATTTCCAAGCATCTCAAAAAAGGTAAGATGTCTTGCTGTCTTGCCAACATTCTCAATATCACCTGTCCTGACACATTTCTGACATGTGGTGACGCGGCGTCTCGGCGGTATCTCCTGCCCTGTAAAATATGGTTTTAGTGGTGCCATGCCTGAATTGATGATCAACAGGCTGTTATCATTGTGCGGCACCAGCGAAAAGCTCTTCATTGATAAATGATCTTTGCTCTCGAAGAATTCAAGAAACATTCTTCGAAGCTCGTTTACTCCATAGTTCTTCACAATTATTCCTCCAAAATATGCATACAGCGTCAGCTGTTAACTTCCTTATGCGTCTGTGCGCATCAAAAATCAAACTTATCCGCGAAGTAAGCCTCCAGTTCGTCAATCTTAATACGCACCTGCTCCATAGAATCACGGAAACGAACAGTAACTGCGTTGTCCTGCTCTGACTCAAAATCATAGGTAACGCAGAACGGCGTACCGATCTCATCCTGACGGCGGTATCTTTTGCCAATATTTCCCCTGTCGTCAAACTCACAGTTGTACCTCTTTGACAGCTGTGTATAGATCTTCTCTGCGCCCTCATTGAGCTTTTTACTTAACGGAAGCACACCGATTTTTACTGGTGCGATTGCTGGGTGGAAATGAAGTACTGTTCTCATATCACCCTCGCCAATCTCTTCCTCGTCATACGCTGCACATAGAAAAGCGAGAACTACGCGGTCTGCGCCAAGTGATGGTTCGATCACATATGGTATGTATTTCTCTTTCTTTTCGTCATCAAAATAAGACATATCCTGTCCAGACGTATTCTGATGCTGTGTAAGATCATAATCTGTCCGGTCAGCAATACCCCAAAGCTCACCCCATCCAATGGAAGGGAAGAGAAACTCGATATCTGTTGTTCCCTTTGAATAAAAGCACAGTTCCTCCGGCGCATGGTCGCGCAGGCGCATTTCCTCTTCCTTGATGCCAAGGCTCAAAAGCCAGTCACGGCAGAAACCTCTCCAATACTGGAACCACTCGAGGTCTGTACCCGGCTCACAGAAGAACTCCAGCTCCATCTGCTCAAACTCTCTTGTTCGGAATGTAAAGTTGCCCGGCGTAATCTCATTTCTGAATGATTTGCCAATCTGACCAATACCAAAAGGAATCTTCTTTCTGGAAGTTCTCTGTACATTCTTAAAGTTTACAAAAATGCCCTGTGCTGTCTCCGGTCTTAGATAAACAGTATTCTTAGCATCCTCCGTAACACCCTGAAATGTCTTGAACATCAGATTAAACTGTCTGATATCTGTAAAATTGTGCTTGCCGCAGGTTGGACAGAGAATATTCTTTTCCTCAATAAAATTCTTCATTTCCTCCTGTGAAAAAGCATCAATCGGTTTGTCCAGCGTAATGCCCTGCTCGGCTGCATAATCTTCGATCAGTTTATCTGCCCGAAAACGCTCATGGCATTCCTTACAATCCATCAGAGGATCGGAAAACCCGCCGAGATGCCCTGATGCAACCCATGTCTGTGGATTCATCAAAATTGCACAGTCAACACCCACATTGTACGGATTCTCCATAATGAACTTCTGCCACCACGCCCGTTTTACATTATTCTTTAGCTCAACACCGAGATTGCCATAATCCCATGTGTTGGCAAGTCCGCCATAAATCTCAGAGCCGGGATATACAAACCCCCTGCTTTTTGAAAGAGCTACAATTTTGTCCAATGTCTTTTCCATTTCACGTTCTCCTAACCTCATTTGATTTTATATTATCTTAGAGACCGTTCAAAAATAACCTGTACACTTTGACTTGTCTATTTCTGAACAGTTCCTTATTTAAATACAATAATCCTATAACCATCTGTCAATGATACATCTGCACTCTTTTTTCCCACTGTAGTGACACCATCGCTTATATACAGAATTTCATCAAAACAGTTGACGCGGATCTGATCTGCTTCCTCGGTATTCTCGATAATCTCAATTACGATATGACTGTCTCCCATTCCCAACAATTCAGGCTTAGAAATTTGCGTATTGTCTGATACTGACTTTAGTATCACATTCAAGTCAAAGCCTGCCATATTGGCATCCCTAACCGTTCCGGCAAAAAAATCTTCACTGTTAAATCCCGCGTAGGCTTGATAATCTCCATACTCCATGAGTACTTTCACCACGCCATCTTTTACTTTTAAACTTTTTAATTTTATCTGTGCAGCCGCATTCTCCGACGTATATTCATCTATGGACGACTCGATCATGGGCTTTAATCCCTCCTCGCCATCCTCATAATAATAACTCCCGCTAAAAGCTTCCACAATCGTGCTGGATATACTTCCATCCTTTTCAATTGAAATCGACGATGCCGTGGCAGCTAGTTCGTCTATGACCTCTTTATTCTCCGGTTGTACTACTTCCCCACATGCAGTAAGTCCCAGCATACAGATGCATAATATCAGAATGCTTGATTTTCCTATCCTCATAACTTTTTTCCACCTCAATCTTTATATGCGTTTTATTATAAACAACTTAATCAATATTTTCAAGTATTTCAAGACTTTTAAAATTCCTGTCCATAATTCTTTTGCATATATTCCTGCTGTAAAGTCCCAATTCTTCCAATACCTCCGCCTTTACATGAAATGAAAAAAGTTTTTCTACAGGTGTTTTCATTATGTAATCAATTGTGTATGCTGTGGACTCCATAAGTCCATCTCCTGCACTCAATCCTGGGAATTCTCCATTTAACATGATAGACTTTAGTTCAAAAATATACCTTACAAGCCGATTTTCAAAATTTGGAGATGTCAGCGCCCGAAGGGACTGATACAAAAGTTTTAACATCCCTGTCTCGTCATTGTTCTCTCTCGTGTAATAATCGCAGATCTCCAGAAAGTACATTCCATAATATGCCCCTGCAAAATCCTGCCGTAGTTCCTCAAAATAATTGGTGATCTCCGCGTCCGACATATTGTAATAGTTCCTACCGGCATACAGCTTGAACTGCCCGAATGAAAAGGGATTGGTAGGTGCCATCAGCCTGTTGCCGGGGCGCCTGGAACCCTTGGCAAAGGCTGATATCTTTCCTCTTTCTTTTGTGAGAAGAACTACCCTTCTATCGTACTCCCCCATCGGTTCTGCCTTGATGACGATCCCTGTCAGTATTACGAAATCCTGTATCCCAGTACTCATGTATCTCTCCTGCCTTACTCTCGGCTTTTTCCATATCAGGATGCCCCTTGTAAGCCAGATAATCGTGTACCTGTCCTGTCTGCATAAACCGGCTCCATCCTTCCTCGTGCATCTAATGTCCCTGCCCTTTCCTTTTATCATATAAGGATCTGTCACGAAATAACCTTTCATTTTGACTTGTCTAAATCCACACATGCGTCGTTGTCGTCAATCGGCGTACGTCCAGTACGCCTCACTCCTCCGCCTAGCCTGTGTGAATTTATTCTGCGTCAAAATTGAAAGTTATTTCATGACAGCTCCTAACCGCCAAATTCTTATGAATTTGTACTTGCGCACATGATTTTTCGTAATGTTTACATAACTAGGGTGTGCTTATGGGACGATTTTATTCATTTTTATCTATTCATTTTCTTTCGGGTCATACCCAAAATTTTTGATCAGGAAATCACTGTCCCGCCAATCTTTCTTCACTTTCACCCACAGCTGAAGATTGACATGCCGCTCCAGTAATTCCTCAATCTCAGGGCGTGCCATGGAACCAATCTTTTTGAGCATCGCACCGCCTTTTCCAATAATAATTCCCTTGTGGGAATCTCTTTCACAGATGATGGTAGCATCAATATCAACAATTTTTTTCCTGTACTTCATGGACTCAATTGTCACCGCCACGCCATGGGGGATCTCTTCATCAATGCTGCGAAGCACCTTCTCCCTGACAAGCTCTGCCACAATCTGCCTCATGGGCTGATCCGTGATCGTATCCTCATCATAAAATGCTGGTCCATATGGCAGATATTTCATGACTTGTGTGATGAGTACATCTGTATTGTCTTTTTTCAGCGCCGAAACTGGAACAACTTCTGCAAAGTCAAGCTGCTTTCGGTAAGCGTCGATATAACCGAGAAGCTGTTCCTTTTTCACTGTATCAATCTTATTGATTACCAGAATGATCGGTGTTTTCACTTTTTGCAACTGTTCCATAATGTGCTGCTCACCCGCGCCGATATAGTCTGTCGGCTCCACCAGCCACAAGATGACATCCACTTCTCTCAAACTGTGTTCCGCCACATTGACCATATAGTCGCCAAGTTTGTTTTTCGCCTTGTGGATACCCGGCGTGTCCACAAATACGATCTGTCCTTCATCGGAGGTATATACTGTCTGTATGCGGTTTCTGGTGGTCTGCGGCTTTTTTGATGTGATGGCAATCTTCTGCCCGATCAGACAGTTCATCAGTGTCGATTTTCCGACATTTGGTCTCCCGATGAGTGCCGCGAAGCCTGACTTGTACTTATCATTCATATTACGTTTTCCTCCATTGTGGACATATATGTTCTTTTGCAATAGTATTAATGAAAAAGATTTTCCACTTTCATAAACATTTCTTTATTTTCATCAATTGACTGCCCGTTGCCCACTACACATACGACATCCTGTGCCATGATTGCATCCAGATATCCTGCCAATGCCCTGATGTCATCCTGACGGCATGTGAGCACTTCATCGCGCTCCCTCTGGACTTCGGCAAAATCAAGATTGGTCAGAAAAGCACTCGAAGACCTGCTTCCCTTGACAGAAGGTGTCATTGGCACATCCAGATCGCTGACCGCTCCTATGATGTATTTGGTCATGGTGTGCTCGTCCGCGTTAAATTCTCTTAAATAATCACTCGTTTTCTCAAAAATGTCAACTGTTTTTTTGAGATTCGGATCCCTGTATGAGACAAGATAGCTGTCTCCTGTCTTGCCAAAATTGCACATGATGCCATACGCGCCGCCCTTTACACGCACATTGAGCCACAGATAGTCATATCGGAGCATCACCCTCAGAACCCTCAGTGCGCCTGTATAGACATAGTCTGTACCTGTCATGTAATTTCCCGCCCTGCACACATACTGTATCTGTGCCGACGTGGAAAATCCTTCGTTTTTCTTCGTTGCAGCAATCGCAAAGCGCTCTTTCTTAACAGGCTCTGTAAAAAATTTTGTCTTCATCGGTGCAACAAGGTCTTTGATCCGCTCAAAGCCTTCCTCGGTTGCCGTGATGTCTACCATAAGGTTTTCTGGTCTGAAAATGCATTTAGTAAGTTCTGAAAGTTTTCCAAGCAGTTCCGCCTTATTTCCGTCAAAATCGCCAGTAAGCTTTTCGAGCATACGATAGCATGGCAGACCATTTACCAGCTCTGACACTGCTGACGTCTCGCTAAAATACGACATTGCCCTGACTGCGGCGAACGTGTGCCCTGCAGAGGTCATATTTCCCTGCATAACGGACTTTAATTCCTCAAGAATTTCAAGGATCCTGCTCTCGTCATCAAACTTTGAAGCTGTCATAATCTCTGTCATTAGCTCGAATGCTGCAGGCAGCTCATCGTACATTGCCTTTGTCTTCATCTCAAAGGTAAGCTTGTATTCATCAAGCTTTTTCGCGTTAACATAGGTATTGACACTGCTCACAATATCTCCTGTATGAATAATGATCTCGTTACCTAATTCTCCATAATCGTATTGATTCGTATCCACATAGCCCAGCACATTTTTGAGGATTCCTATATAGGAAAACAGTTCCATCGGAATGTTCGCGGCATCAAAAATCAGCCTGACATAGCCGATGCCATTTGTCTGGATATTATGGAATAAGACTTTCGTGTCACCGATACTGCGAAGCTCATTCACAAAATCCTCTGCTTCTTTCTTCATGTCCTCCCGCTTCAGCATCGGTATCTTTGCAAGATCCTCCGGCGTGTCCTCCATCTCCTGATATGCCCGCAGCGCCTTTGTATCTGCCACAATCTGCCTAATTTCTTCGCTGGTAAGTCCCGCCTTATATGCTGCCAGCCTGTCCGCAAGTTCCTTTTCCTCTTTCGCCGTGAGACCTTCCTTTGGCGCCACTACAAGAACTGATTTGTGCTGGTTTTGTATCAGATATTTTTCGATTAATTTTTCATAGTAATCGGTGTTAATTTTCTCCTTTAAATTCTTAAAGATATCAATTGCCTCAATCATGTCAAATGGCATGTTGTCATCATAAAGCCACGAATCGAACATCTGCAGACCATACATAAGCCCCTTGGGATAAGAGCCAAAATCCGCTTCCCTGTATCGGAACTCGTAGTAATTCAGACCTGCAAGCAGTGACTTCTTATCAATCCCTTCTTTTACAATACGGGCAAGCTCACTCTCAATGGTCTCCACAAATTCTTCTTTTTGTGAAACATTTGCATTCTTTGCCACAATGGAAAAATACGGCTGATAAATTCCATTGTTATACACCGTATAAACTTCTGTACCGATATTCTTGTGAATCAGTGCAAGCTTCAGAGGCGCTGCAGAAGCAGAACACAATGCATACTCCAAAATCTCCATCGCATAATATAGTTCCTTGTCAAGGCTTGTTCCAACGACTGTATTGTATGAAAGATACGTATTATCCTCTGACGACTCCCCTTCCATGATAGGATATTCCTTGTATATTTCTGCAGGCTTTTCAAACGCTGGCTGCTGCTTTAACGCAGAGTCAACCTGGATTTTGTCAAACTGACTCAGATACTTTTCATCCATCCATTCCAGCTTCTCTGCCATGTCCATATTTCCATACAGATAGATATAGCTGTTTGACGGATGATAATATTTCCCATGAAACGCCAAAAACTGCTCATAAGTTAGCTGCGGAATCACCTTGGGATCTCCTCCCGACTCTACTCCGTACGGTGTGTCAGGGAACAGCGAATTGACCACTTCCCTGTCGTTGACTTCGTCAGGTGATGAGAAAGCCCCTTTCATTTCATTATAAACAACTCCATTGAGAGTGAGCGGGCTGTCCGCATCTTCCATCTCATAGTGCCAGCCCTCCTGCTGGAAAATTTTCTTTTCATTGTAGATATTGGGATAAAATACTGCATCCAGATATACATGCATCAGATTTTGAAAATCCTTGTCATTGCAGCTTGCAACAGGATATACGGTCTTGTCACTGTATGTCATGGCATTTAAGAAGGTATTCAGTGAACCTTTCACCAGTTCCACAAAAGGATCCTTTACTGGAAAATCCTTGGAACCACATAGCACTGTGTGCTCTATAATATGCGGCACACCTGTAGAATCCGTGGGCGGAGTACGGAAACCAATGTAAAACACCTTGTTCACATCATCATTGCTAAGCAGTGCAATCCTCGCACCAGTCTTCTTGTGCCTTAAAAGCCAGCTCATGGAGCCAATGTCATCAATCTGCCTTTTCGCAATTACCTCGTAAGCTGTTAAATCCTCAATGTTCTTCATTATAATAATCCTCTCTTTAATTTTAATTAAAATGAATCTCTACATTATATGCTCAAAGCCATCAATGCAAGTTTTGAAATGGAAAAATCCTCTATCATCATATCGCCGTTTGCTGCCTGACTGCGGTACTCATTGCAAAACTGCTTGAAAGAACACGCTTTGTGTACCCACTTGTCTTTTATTTTACCGCCAAATCCTTTTTTTTGTACTTTATAACAGACACTGACTGTCAATTTTAACTGCTCAAAGATGCGGTATGAAAATTCCTGATCCGAAATCTGTAAAATATGATCTGCCATTTTCCTGTTCAAGTCAGTGTCCCTTGCAATATGGGCGCTGATAATTGCCTTGAATTTGAATGGGATATCATCCTTGTCCATCATTTCCGCATAAG
Organism: uncultured Lachnospiraceae bacterium; assembly: GCA_947175175.1. Classification (GTDB taxonomy): domain Bacteria; phylum Bacillota; class Clostridia; order Lachnospirales; family Lachnospiraceae; genus COE1. Next base: position 9,432 of record CAMWLV010000062.1, on the reverse strand, counting down.
TCAGTTCTTTGCCAAAATAGACACAATTCGTATCCTGTATCACGTATTTAAAATCATTGTTATTTTGTATTTCCATGCCTGTCTCCACTTATATCTGGTCTCCATTTTCTATATATGCAATACCATTCACGGAGAATTTCACTGCCTCCAACACTTGCTCCTCTGTGATGCCAAGCTCGTCCGCCACCTCTTTTACCGTGACTTTCCTTAGAAAATTTTCGTACAGTTCTCTTGCCTTGTCATTCACTTCATTGACTTTGCCAAGCACATTCTCGTCAATCTGGCGGTTATCTGAGTCCTCATTGATCAATTCTTCCATGGCATCCATGACCATCTTGCCGATAAATCCTTCTACCTCGTCGATGTTCTCCACACATTCCAGCATGGTCACAGCTGTGGCAGCCGCAACATTGCCCTCACCGATCAGGTCTTCTACAAGTACTCCCTGTCCTGCGTAGAGTTTGGAGATCTCAACTACCTGCGGCAGAAAGATTTCCACAAGCTTTGCCTGTGCATCACTGTCATTCGCGAGCGCGGACATGATCACAGCCCTTTTTTCCCCATCTGTCACTGACGGAAGCTCCCTTAATTCCCCGAGATACATTTCCAGAAAATCAACATCATCGCCCGACAGATTTTCCTCCACATCTCCTTGCTCGTCGATTCCAATATGATTGTTGCGAAAATAGTCATGGATCAACGCAAGTTTTTCATCATCTAACTGCCACTGTTCAAAAGCCTCGCTGATCTGCTCGCTTGTCAGCATATTTCCCTGAAGCCTCGCTGCATCTCTCAGTTCTTCAAGGATCTGCGCAAAATTTGTCTGATTGAATTCCATAATAATATGCTGTCCCTTCTTTATTTAACATGTGTATGCGTAAACAGATGATCCTGACAGTACTCGTAATTTCCATTGCATTTAGAACAAAAACGGAACTCCGCATCGGGATTGTCCTCGCTGTTTTTGCCGCAGATCGCACACTTATGTTTTGCCACACTGGCTGGTTTTGCCCGCTTCACTTCCCTGTTGTACTCGCGGCGTCTCCTCACTTGTCTCGGCGAGATGCGCATACCAATTCCGCTCCTCGTCATCAGGAAAAATACAACAAAATTGAGCAGTGATGCGCCGATGATAATCTTTCCAACGATATCACTCTGCAGGAATTGTACGATCAAAAGTGCACCATACGCAATCCCCATCCATTTCACTTTGATTGGAATAATAAACATCAATAGTACTTGTACATCCGGAAATGTAGCTGCAAATCCCAGAAAGATGGACATATTTACAAAATAAGTACTAAAGCTGCGCGCCACAAGCAGGAAATATGCCGCTGGTCCATAAGCCTCTCTAATAATAAAGGAATTGAACGCTGGCACATAACTGATTCCCATGATCAAAAAGCTTCCAATTATCGTAAAAATCATGCCCATGAAAAGATACACATTATAGTAAAAGGTTCCCCATGTCCGCTCAAGATTCGTACCAACGGAATAATAAAACATCAGCATAATGATCGTAAACAGATCAAAGCTTGACGGCGGAATGATGATCCACGTGACAAGCCTCCAAATCTGCCCATGCAGGATCAGATATGGGTTTAGTGTCAGAAAGTCCCTGACTGCCGGACTGATAAATTCCAGTATATAGCCAAGCACATACCCCAGAATTAAGTATAAGGAAAGATTCGGTATCGCGTATTTTCCAATCTTTCTCTCCAATTTATTCAGAAAATTCATATTTTACATTCCTGCCTTTCATCTTTAAAATAAACTCGTTATTTCAGTATAGCATTCACCCCAAGAAATGTAAACCAATCTAAATTTATCCATTTGAAATATTATATTTTTTTTAGATTTATAGTATTATTCTCACCCGTCCTATCATACATTATAACAATTTAAAGTTCGACCTAAAAGATTTCGTTAATTTTTTCCAAAAAAGTATAAAGTTTTCAGCAACTTTTAATCATCTGTTTTATTGCGTTTTTGAAAATGCTGTCGTATAATAGCAAATGTGTGTTGAAAAAGTCAAATTATCAAATTTGATAATTTTTTATCATTATTGATAATTTTTAAAGAAAGGCATGGTTATCTACATGAATAAGAATAAGGAGTTCTATACACTTGGAATCGACATTGGTTCTACCACTGTAAAAGTCGCAATATTAGATGCAGCGCACAAACTGCTCTTCTCTGACTACCAGAGGCATTACGCCAATATCCGGGAAACTCTTTCTTCCCTTTTACAAGATGCATACGCAAAACTCGGAAACCTGACACTGCATCCTATGATCACAGGATCCGGCGGACTGACGCTTGCAAACCACTTAGGCGTACCTTTTGTACAGGAAGTGATCGCAGTGTCCACCTCGTTACAGGAGCTTGCGCCCAAGACGGATGTCGCAATCGAGCTTGGCGGTGAGGACGCTAAAATCATCTATTTTGAAGGCGGCAATGTAGAACAGCGGATGAACGGGATCTGTGCTGGTGGTACAGGCTCTTTTATCGACCAGATGGCTTCCCTGATCCAGACAGATGCTTCTGGTCTCAATGAATATGCAAAAAATTATAAATCATTATATACCATTGCGGCGCGCTGCGGCGTGTTCGCAAAGACGGATATCCAACCGCTGATCAACGAAGGCGCCACAAAGGAAGATCTGTCAGCCTCCATTTTTCAGGCGGTAGTTAACCAGACCATCAGCGGACTTGCCTGCGGCAAACCAATCCGCGGACATGTAGCCTTTTTAGGCGGTCCGCTTCATTTCCTCTCAGAGCTTAAAGCAGCGTTCATACGCACTTTAAAGCTTGACGAGGAACACATTATTGACACTGCTAATTCCCATCTTTTTGCGGCAATCGGTTCCGCACTCAACGCAAAGGAGGACGTTCATTTCTCCATGGCGGAGATGGTTGATAAGCTCGCTTCCGATATCAGGATGGAGTTCGAGGTTGCCCGCATGGAACCGCTATTTTCCGATGAAAGCGAATACAAAAGTTTTCAGGCAAGACATGGCTCCAACCATGTAAAAAACGCAAAGCTTGAAAACTATCACGGAAAATGCTTTCTGGGAATTGACGCCGGCTCCACCACGACAAAAATCGCAGTGGTTGCGGATGACGGAACACTGCTCTACTCATTTTACAGCAGCAATAATGGAAGCCCGTTAAAGACTGCGATTTCCGCTATTCAGGAAATCTATCATCTGCTTCCAGATGATGCCACAATCGTGCGCTCCTGCTCTACTGGCTACGGAGAGGCACTTTTCAAAGCTGCGTTTATGCTTGACGAGGGCGAAGTCGAAACGGTGGCACACTACTATGCCGCTGCATTTTTCAATCCTGATGTGGACTGTATCATCGACATCGGCGGTCAGGATATGAAATGTATTAAAATCAAGAACCAGACTGTTGACTCGGTACAGCTCAATGAAGCATGTTCATCCGGCTGCGGCTCTTTTATCGAGACGTTTGCAAAATCTCTCAACTACAGCGTGGAAGATTTTGCAAAAACAGCTTTGTTTGCAAAGCACCCAATTGATCTTGGCACACGCTGCACTGTATTTATGAACTCAAAAGTAAAACAGGCGCAGAAAGAGGGCGCAGAGGTATCTGACATCTCCGCAGGTCTTGCTTATTCTGTTATCAAAAATGCCTTGTTCAAGGTGATCAAGGTATCTGATGCAAGCGAACTTGGCAAAAATATTGTTGTACAGGGTGGTACTTTTTACAATGACGCAGTCCTTCGCAGCTTCGAGAAAATCGCCGGCTGTGAGGTGATCAGACCTGATATTGCAGGTATTATGGGCGCTTTCGGAGCTGCCTTGATCGCGAGAGAACGTTATCAGTCCGCCCCAGATAACAGCACGACCATGCTCACCATAGACCAGATCAATGCGCTTGCTTTCACCACATCGCTGGTAAAATGTCAGGGCTGCACAAATTCCTGCCGTCTGACTGTCAACAAATTTTCTGATGGCAGAAGTTACATATCCGGAAACCGCTGTGAACGCGGTCTTGGAAAAGCCAGGACAGACAACAATATCCCGAATCTTTTTGCGTACAAGCTTGAGCGACTGTTCTCCTATGAGCCGCTTTCTGACGCAGAGGCTGTGCGCGGGCGAGTCGGTATTCCAAGAGTCCTGAACATGTACGAAAATTATCCATTCTGGTTTACACTGTTTACAAAACTAAAGTACCAGGTTGTGCTTTCACCGCTTTCAAACAGAAAAATTTACGAGATGGGTATCGAGTCCATACCGAGCGAATCAGAGTGTTATCCTGCCAAACTTGCACATGGTCATGTGGAATGGCTGATCAAACAAAATGTTGACTTTATCTTCTATCCCGCTCTGTTTTATGAGCGAAATGAGTTTGACGAGGCAAACAATCACTATAACTGTCCGATTGTAACATCATATTCAGAGAATATCAAAAATAATGTAGAAGCAATCGGACGCGGTGAGGTTGCATTCAAAAATCCGTTTATGTCCTTCCGTGAGCCTGCGCTGATCCTGCAGTCATTGGAAAAAGAATTTCCTGATCTTCCCGCCGACGAGCTGAGAGATGCTGTCGACGCAGCATGGCAGGAACTTGACAACGTTCGTAAAGACATGTGTAAAAAGGGCGAGGAAGTAATCGACTACCTTGAAAAGAATCACGCGCGCGGCATTGTGCTTGCAGGGCGTCCATACCATATTGATCCAGAGATCAACCACGGTATTCCTGAGTTGATCAACTCCTATGGCATCGCTGTCCTCACGGAAGATTCTGTGTCGCACCTCGCAAAGCCAGAGCGCCCTCTGATCGTATCAGACCAGTGGATGTACCATTCCAGGCTGTATGCTGCCGCAAGCTATGTCAAGACGCGTGATGACCTGGATCTGATTCAGCTCAACTCGTTTGGCTGCGGTCTGGACGCCGTCACGACTGATCAGGTCAATGACATTTTGTCTGGTTCGGGTAAGATTTATACTTGTTTGAAGATTGACGAAGTAAACAATCTGGGTGCAGCGCGGATCCGGATCCGTTCCCTGCTATCCGCTATCCGCGTGCGCGAACAGCGTCATCAGGAACGGACAATCCATTCAAGCCGCATGAACAGAGTGCTCTTTACGAAAGAAATGCGCAAAAAATACACAATCCTGTGTCCTCAGATGTCACCGATTCACTTTGACCTCTTAGAGCCAACTTTTAGAAGATGCGGCTATAATCTGGTCGTGTTGAACAATGACAACAGAGGCAGCATTGATATGGGACTCAAATATGTCAATAATGACGCCTGCTATCCGTCCCTGCTGGTGGTTGGGCAGATTATGGAAGCTGTACTTTCAGGCAAATATGACACAGATCACCTTGCGGTTGTCATGTCGCAGACAGGAGGCGGCTGCCGTGCGACGAACTATATCGGATTTATCCGCCGCGCGCTGGAAAAGGCTGGTTATCAGCACATACCGGTAATCTCCATCAATTTGTCAAAGCTGGAGAGCAACCCTGGATTTAAGCTCACGCCGATGCTTCTGCTGCGCGCCGTATACGCCGTGAACTTTGGTGATATCTTTATGCGCTGCGTATACAGAATGCGCCCATATGAGGCTGTTCCGGGTTCTGTGGAGGAAGTTCATCAGAAATGGATTAAAAAATGCTGCGATTTCCTTGGACGCAAATATCTGTCCTTCAACACTTACAAGAAAATGTGCCGTGAGATGATAGCAGAATTTGATGCCATTGCTGTACTCGATATCAAAAAACCGCGTGTCGGTGTTGTCGGTGAGATTCTGGTGAAATTCTCGCCTGCTGCAAACAACCAGCTTGTGGAGCTTCTGGAGCACGAGGGCGCAGAGGCAGTCGTCCCTGACTTGATGGACTTTATGTTCTACTGCTTCTACAATCAGCTATACAAGGCAGAAAACCTTGGCACAAGCAAGAAGGCAGCCGATATCAGCCGGCTTGGCATCAAGGCAATCCAGATGTTAAGAAAACCTATGAGTGAAGCATTCGCGGCAAGCAAACATTTTATACCACCTGCAGATATTTATGAGACGGCAAAACATGCACAGGAGATTGTCTCGATTGGTAATCAGACTGGTGAGGGCTGGTTCCTCACTGGCGAGATGCTTGAACTGATCAACACAGATACGCCGAACATTGTATGTACACAGCCCTTTGGCTGCCTGCCAAACCATGTTGTTGGCAAGGGTGTTATCAAGGAACTCAGGAAACGCCATCCAGAGGCAAATATCGTTGCTATTGATTACGATCCTGGTGCTTCCGAGGTCAACCAGCTCAACCGCATTAAGCTGATGCTCTCCACAGCGCAAAAGAACCTAAACAAAGCCATGGAAGCCGCCGAGACCGAGAAAAATGTGTTAAAGCAGGAAACAAAGAAAAATACTTCTCGAAAAAAACGCGCAAAAAACAGAAGAAAGAACAACGCAAAGAACAAATCTGCTTAGGAAAAAACAGGGCATAGCCCTGTTTTTTCCTTATAATTCACAGTTGTTGACTGTTCTCGGAAACGGTATCACGTCCCTGATATTTCCCATTCCTGTCAGATACATCACACAGCGCTCAAAACCAAGACCAAAGCCCGCGTGCCTTGCACTTCCATAACGTCTGAGGTCAAGATAAAAATCATAATCCTCCGGTTTCAGGTGACACTCCTGCATTCTCTTCTCAAGAACGGCTAGCTTATCCTCCCTCTGGCTTCCTCCGATGATTTCTCCGATTCCCGGCACAAGGCAGTCCATCGCAGCAACGGTCTTGCCATCCTCATTGAGCTTCATATAGAATGCCTTGATTTCTTTTGGGTAATCTGTCACAAATACTGGTCTTCCGAAAAGTTTCTCGGTCAGATACCGCTCGTGTTCTGTCTGCAGATCACACCCCCATGAAACCTTGTACTCAAACTCTTCATTGTGTTTCTCAAGCTCTGTGATGGCATCTGTGTAAGTGATATGTCCAAACTCCGAGTTTGCCACATGCTGCAGCCTCTCAATCAATCCTTTATCGACAAACTGATTAAAAAACGCCATCTCTTCTTGTGCATTCTCCAGAACATAGTTGATGATATATTTGAGCATGCTTTCAGCCAGCATCATGTCATCCTTCAGATCCGCAAAGGCAATCTCCGGCTCAATCATCCAGAACTCTGCCGCGTGGCGCGTCGTATTAGAGTTCTCCGCACGGAAAGTAGGTCCAAACGTATATATGTTCTTAAATGCCATCGCATAAGTCTCTCCGTTCAACTGTCCGCTTACCGTCAGATTCGTCGGCTTGTTAAAGAAATCCTTGCCAAAATCGATCTCTCCATCGACCATGGGGATATTTTTCAAGTCCAGTGTCGTAACCTGGAACATCTCGCCTGCGCCTTCACAATCGCTTCCTGTAATCAATGGAGTGTGTACATAGACAAAATCCCTCTCCTGGAAAAATTTGTGAATCGCATATGCACACAGGGAACGCACTCGAAAGACCGCCTGAAACGTATTGGTGCGCGGTCTTAAATGCGAAATCGTTCTGAGATATTCAAAGCTGTGTCTTTTTTTCTGTAATGGATAATCTGGCGTAGAATCTCCCTCCACCTCTATTTTCGTCGCCTGTAGCTCAAATGGCTGCTTTGCCTCAGGTGTAAGTGTTACGACACCTGTTGCAATGATTGCTGCGCCTACGTTGAGTTTTGAGATACCTGCAAAATTATCCAGCATATCACTGTATACGACCTGAAGCGGCTCAAAAAACGTACCATCATTTATAACTAAAAAACCAAAAGTTTTCGAATCCCTCTTGCTTCTGAGCCATCCGCCAATCGTGACCTCCTGATCTGCAAACTCCTTATAATTGTGATATAATTCGCGTATGTTTACCATCTTCGCTTTTCCTTTCCATCATTAAAGTATATTTGAATCGTTTTTCTCAATTTCAAATACATAAAATTGAAAAAAGCCCATTCACCCTGCTTTCCATTATACCCTTTTCAGGCTATGTACGCAATTGTGTTTGGACTTTTTCTTAAATATTTTTTGCTTTCAAATACTTTTTGTGCACTATAATGCATTTTTGCTTACTGGGCTGCCTGCATCTGCGCCATCTGGATAATATCGGAGATCTCCATACCGGATTTCTCAACCACTGCCCTAAGCTCATTGAGTTCCTCCATCTTCTGCATTTCCAAAAGTCCATTGAGCTCGTCTCTCTCCTTTTTAATCCTGGTGGAAAGTGCCTCGATGAGTTCTTCTTTCTGCGCGATCTTCTCCTGTATTGATTTCTTTACTCCTCTTGCCATATTCGTTCTCCTTATTCTGTCTATTTATAATAATCCAACCCTGTGCATGCATAATTGAATCATTATTGCTATGTAATAAATTATATGGACAAGAAAGGAAAAATATTCATACTTTTCTATTTTTTAGCATTTCTTCTCGCAACCTTCTCAAAAAAATGATCGATTTCCCTCTTCACGTCAGCAGGCTGCAGTGATTTGGACAAATATCCCTCTGGTTTCAACTCAAGCACCTTTTTGACAATCTCTCTGTCAACCCTATTAGTCAGGAAAATCACAGGTATGTCTGCAAAATCTTCCTCCGCACGAATCATTTCCAGTACCTGAGCGCCGTTGCATACAGGCATCTCATAATCCAACAAGATCAAATCCGGTCTGTCCAGTGTGATGCTTCTAATCGCAGACAATCCCGACTTAGCCAGGGTCACCTCGTAATCCTTATCCAGTAAATCCTGCATTGTCTTCAGCATAAAATCTGAATCATCTACCACAAGTACTTTCTTTTTGTGGCTGACAATATTCTTTTCCACTTCATTCTGGCTCAGATACTTTTCCACTTCGACCATGGCATTCTCTGTTACAATGGAAATTCCACCTACACGCTGGAGCATCTGGGGTGCTATCGCACAGTATGCAAAATACCCCTTTCCAGTGTCAAACAATAAGCTAAACTGCGGACTCTGTTTTTCAAACACGAGTTGAAACTGCTCATATGTGAGAAGCTGTTCTTCCTTTAGCTCATACAGCTCTGAGGACGGAAAATATCCCTTGACACGTTCCGCAAACTGTCTCGCCACATATCTGGCTGCATTCATCAGCATGACATTCATACCCTTGGATTTTGTATCCATCACACTTCCAATCGTACTGACAAGCAGCTGCTCTTCAAAGATCAGAATAAACTCCCGTCTTTTTCCCTCCTTGGTACTATAGATCAGACGATAATAGATACCCTCACCAAACTTTTCTCCGCCATAGCAGTCACTTACTAATCTTGAATCCAACCTGAACATATCATACAGCAGACTGTTGATTTTTTGTCCCATCGCAGCCTGTTCCTCATCGGGCAGCAGGTTTACCCATTGACTTACATTTTCCTTCCCCACCATCGCGTGATCCTCGATCAGGGTATGTCCAATCAGCCATCC
>CAMWLV010000061.1 GCA_947175175.1 uncultured Lachnospiraceae bacterium | reverse complement strand
TTAAAGATAATGGACATGTCAGATTCACAAACTATTTGAAAGCACGAGGCTTTTCGTCAAATTCATGGTTTGACTATAAAAGGAAAACGAATAAGAAATTTGTAGAGAAACGGCATTTCTATTTACAAATGGCTTTCTTTTTAGCCCTGCCAACCTCCAATGAAATAGAACACTTTCTTAATTTTAATGGATACACTATAAAAAGCCCCTTTCGAGAATATCCAAATACCATTTTTTATGATTATGACATATGCAGGTACATAGATGCAGGAATCAGCTTTGACCTAATCAATGTGATGCTTGAATCCATATAAAAACCAACTCCCCGAACAATTTCGTTCAGGGAGTATATTTTTATTCTCCGTTTAACATTCCAAAATATCTTATTGCTTCTTTTATCATCTCCTCTTTTTCAGGTGGACAATTTGGTACTTTATTGCTATCTGTTTTGGGTTTATTGAAGTTTTCTCTTGTTTCCAAACCACATTTTCTTTTAACCTGAGATATATACAAACTTGATACTTTTGTTTGGTAATGCTCTAGTATGTAATTTTTAATCTCTTGATAGGTTGCCCTACCGATACATTCCCTCCTGTCAGCCTCATCTAAGTCAATTTCAATCTCAATGCGAGTAGATTTGTTTCCAACATTTCTCCGCGACAAAAGGACACACGTCTCCACATTCCCTGTCCAGGGAAACTGGTCGATCGCAACTGCTCTCTCCACTCGATATCCACTATCCAGCAGTACTTCCAAATCCCTCGCAAGACTTGTCGGCTTGCAGCTTATATACACAAGTCTGTCCACTTGATAGTCAATAATCTTTCGCAGTGCCTTGGGATGTATTCCGTCACGCGGCGGATCAAGTACGATAAAGTCCGGTTTCTCATCAATCTCATCAATCACCCTTAGCACATCCCCTGCAATAAACTCGCAATTGTCAAGTCCATTCAGCTCCGCGTTCTGTCTCGCTGCCTCGACCGCCTCCGCGACGATCTCCACACCGACCACCTTCTTTGTCACAGGTGCTAAGAGCTGGGCAATGGTTCCAGTACCGCTGTACAAATCAAAGACTGTCTTGTCATGCTTTCCTCCGCCCGAAATATCGCCTAAAAATTCCCGTACAGTCTCATATAACACTTCTGCTCCCAGCGTATTGGTCTGAAAAAAGGAAAACTGCGAAATCTTGAATTTAAGTCCCAGCAATTCCTCATAAATATAATCCCGTCCATATAAAATAACGGTCTCATCGTTTTGAACAATATCTGCCAACGAATCATTTTTTGTATGAACTACGCCTGCTATTTTTCCTTTTAATGGCAGATTCAGCAGCTGTGCCACAAAAGGAGTTAAATCATGTGTCTCCTGCGTTGTCGTCACAAGTGCAATCAGCATTTCACCTGTTTTCTGTGCCTTTCTCACAAGCAGATGCCGCAGATATCCCTCATGGCGGATTCTATGAAAATAACTGCTGTTTTCTTTCGTAAAATAGTCCAGTACACATGTGAGCACCATTCTGTAGTCCTCGTCCACGATCCGACAATCCCGCACGGATACAATATCATAAAAACTTCCCCGCTTATGCATGCCCAAGGCGAGTGGACCATCCTTATATTCATCTCCAAACGAAAATTCCATTTTATTTCTGTAATCATACTGCACGGGACTTGCCTTGATTCCCTCAAAGATATGATTCACATATTGCTCTGTATCTGCACGTTCTCCATCTAATAACATCTGTTTCTCAAAAGCAGGGCACAGAAGCTTCCTCACTTGTTCTTCCTTAATTTCAAGCTGTTTCTCATATGAAATGCTCTGATAATTGCATCCCCCGCACATCCCAAAATGAAGGCAGGCATCCGCCAGCTCATATGGCGCTTTCTCCAATACTTCGCTCAGCCGCCCCTCCGCTTTTCCCTTGCGCTTTTTGTTGACCAGGAATGATATCCTCTGTCCGGGAATCACATTCTTTACAACCGCTGTCTCACCCTCACATCTCACAATCCCTTTGTTCGGAAAATCAACGCGCTCCACATATCCCTCATAAACCTGTCCCTTTTTCATAAACACCTCCATACAACAAAAGAGGGAGTGCCGTTTTGCCAACACTCCCTCAAATCTTTTCATTTGCCGCAGCCATTATTTTACAGTTGTGTACTCATCTTCCTTTGCAGGCTCCTGCTCCTCGTCCTCTTCATCATCAAAGAAGTCGTCCTCGAAATCATCATCAAACTCATCATCGAAGTCATCAAGGTAGTCAGGTGTCATATAACGATATACTGCATATGCAATAGCGGCTACCGCAGCCACTGCCCCAATAATAGCGAGTGCCCAGAGTACTGTGTTGCACTTCTTCTCATTGTCCTTCTTGAGATCACTCTTTGCACAGTATTTACTTAGGATATCGTTGCTCACTAAATTCTTATCCTGCAGATATTCTATTAATTCGTCCCACTTTTTCATTTAAAAAAGCCCCTTTCTGTTTTTATTTCACGTTCAGGAACTATCCAGTTCCTTGCAATGCCCTGTCGTATATATCATATCATCTTTTCAAAAATTTTACTACCATTTTCACACATTTTGTGAAGATTTTTTGTATTTCATATCACACCTTTTTTAATTTGGCAAACGCCGCATACATGATTTTATTTCCATATTCGTCAAACGCAACTGTCACCTTGAAATCCCTCGTATCCTGGACAATGTCCAGTACAGTTCCCTCTCCATACTTAACATGGCACACCCTGTCACCCGCCGCATAGCCAAGATTATCGGCCGTGATTGTCGGCGCTCCCTTTGTAAGCCCATCCAGGGATTTCGCTATGTATGGCTTGTTTGCCGCTGGCGTTTCCTTCTTCTTGACAACAGCCTTCGGACGAGATGTCAATATCTCGGACAGATCCTTTTTCACAGCTGGTTCTTTTGCAGTTGCTGCCGTTGATACTGTTTTATTTGCTGTTGACCTTATTGGTGTCTGCCTCGCTGTTGTTACTTTTGCCACCGTCTCCTTAGCTGGCTGCGGTCTCGAAGGTGCCAGCAGCCGTGCCGCTGCTTCCCAGTTATTCTGCGGCTTGTCAAACACGGTATCACTTAACTGTTCACTGCGTCTCTCTGTACCTGTTGCTTGAAAAGGTTTTGCCTTGAAGATGTTTCTCTCGTAAGAATCATCCGTGTATTCTTTTTCCTCCCACCGCCTTACACCAGGAATCCTGCTGTCAAGCAGCTTGTCTGGGATTTCCTTGACAAAACGGCTGATCGGATTGTACTGTGTCTCCCCGCGGATCATACGCGCCTTCGCATAGGTGATTGTCAAGTCCTCCTTCGCACGCGTGATTCCCACATAGGCAAGACGCCGTTCCTCTTCAATATCCTCCGGGTTATCCGAGGTAATTGTCATATAGCTTGGAAAAATCCCATCCTCAAGCCCTGATAAATACACACTGGAAAATTCAAGCCCCTTCGCACTGTGCAGCGTCATCAATAACACCCGGTTGTCATCTTTATCTACGTTGTCTACATCAGCCACCAGAGCCACTTCTTCCAGAAACGTCGACAGCGTCGCCTCCTCGCCAAGCTCCTCACGCTCCATCTCAAAACTTACCATCTTTGTAATCAGTTCGTCGATGTTGTCGATTCTGTCATCCGCATCCTCCTCGTCGGATTCCTCGAGCTCCTTCACATAACCTGTTGTTTCTATAACATCGGTTATCAAATCTTCAAGAGAGCCATTCTGCATTTTTGTCCGAAACATTCTGATCATTGTTGCAAAGTCTCTTAGTTTATCCGCCGACTTGCTTTTTCCCAGCACAGGAATCTCATCCACCTGCTGCAATGCCTCGTAAAAGCTCAGTCCCATATGATCCGCATAATCTTGGACTTTTGTGATACTCGCCGCGCCGATTCCGCGCCTTGGCACATTGATGATACGCTTTACTGCCAGGTCATCCTTGCCGTTATCAATCGTTTTTAAGTATGCCAATATATCTTTAATCTCTTTCCTCGCATAGAAATTAACTCCCCCCACCACATTATAGGGAATATTCAGCGCAATAAAGCTCTCCTCGAGAAGACGCGACTGTGCATTCGTCCTATAGAGCACGGCACAATCCCTGTAATCACTCACAACTTCCCGCTTTTTGCGTTTGATATCACTTGCTATGTATTCTGCCTCCTCGTATGCAGTATCAAAAGCCCTGAAATGAATGCGGTTTCCGGTTCCTTTGTCTGTCCAGAGCGCCTTCGACTTCCTTCGGATATTATTCCCGATTACCGCATTAGCAGAATCCAGAATGTTCTGCGTAGAACGATAATTCTGTTCCAGCTTGATCACTGCCGCCTCTGGGTAAACCTGCTCAAAATCAAGGATATTCCTGATATTTGCCCCGCGGAATTTATAGATCGACTGGTCATCATCTCCCACGACACAGAGATTTCTGTTACGCTGCGCCAGAAGCCGTATCAATTCAAACTGTGCTGTATTGGTGTCCTGATACTCGTCAACCATGATGTACTGAAAACGGTTCTGATAATTCTCCAGCACCTCCGGGCAACTCTTAAAGAGTTCCACCGTCTTCATGATCAGGTCGTCAAAATCAAGTGCGTTATTTTTTTTCAACGTAAGCTGATACTCCGCATATGCCGCCGCCATTTTCTTTTTCAAATAATCCCCCGTCGCCGCCATCTCATATTCTGTCGTCGAGATCAAATTGTCCTTTGCGGAAGAAATCGCATTCAGGATTGTCTTTTCCTTCAGCTGCTTTGTGTCAATCTCAAGCTTTTTGCACACATCCTTCATGACACTCTTGGCATCGTCAGTGTCATAGATCGTAAAACTGTTGTCAAATCCCAGTCTGTCGATATGTCTTCTGAGGATCCGCACACAAGTCGAATGAAAAGTGGATACCCAGATGCTCTCCGCGCCATACCCCACAAGGCTGTTAACCCTGTCACGCATCTCGCCCGCAGCCTTGTTTGTGAACGTGATCGCGAGAATATTCCATGGATTCACACCTACATTTTCAATCAAATATGCGATCCGCCTGGTAAGCACACTTGTCTTTCCGCTGCCTGCACCCGCAAGGATAAGCACCGGACCCTCCGTGGTGAAAACTCCCTTTCTCTGCTGTTCATTTAATGTATCGTAAATCCCCATTTTTCTTATCCTTCCTCAATTATGATATTAAAATTAACTTTTTAATGTCTCTGTCCTCAATTCGGCAGCAAATAAACAACAAATGTTATTAATTCTGTAACTACTACAAAGAATAGAAATTTTTCATTAAATCCTTCACAACTGCCTCACTCCCACACTCTGGACATTTGTATGTCCCAAAATAATACAGCAGATGCTTTGCCAGTCCCTTTATCTTGAACAGTTCCAGAAAATCGCCAAACCAGAGATAGGTGTCCTTAAAATCCTCGCCATTCCAACTATCTTCTGCCTGTGCTTTCGGTATTATCCCTGACAATGTTCTTTTGCTCGTAAACTCCAGTTCTTCGTTACAGTGTTCGCATTTGTCACATGCAAGACAAATACTTTGATCCAATTCTGCATTTACAAGAAGAAAAGCATCATCTCTGTTCCCAAATGCTGCAAGCACTTCCAATGCAAACATTGCTTTATCC
This sequence comes from uncultured Lachnospiraceae bacterium, assembly GCA_947175175.1. Lineage (GTDB taxonomy): Bacteria > Bacillota > Clostridia > Lachnospirales > Lachnospiraceae > COE1. Next base: position 15,907 of record CAMWLV010000061.1, on the reverse strand, counting down.
ATGCTGTCAACCCTGCTAAGTGACTTTGCTTTTTTTGTAAGGAACTTTTTGATCAAAAGCTGAAACTTTCTGATACTGAGCTGATAACAACTCATCACAGCCTCGTCCGCAATGTTACTCACCCCTCTGTTTATATCACAATCTGTTGCAAGGCTGATGCCAAGCATTGAACTATTCATGAGCCATTCCCCAGGATCAATCTGGTCAAAATCCTCTGCAAGTTTATCCACTAGATACGGAAATACCAGATAGATTGCTGACCAAAATGACATCTGATGCGATATCTCATCACAGCACTCACTAAATGCCTCATCTTCGCCATCCATAAGCTTCTGCAGCCAGATTCTTGCATCCCCTGCACTTTCATACTTTTCCCAATTAGATGAGTCCAAAGCCTCCAGTGGTAGCTTTATACAATCTGGCTCCATCTCTAAATGCATAAATATTTTCGTTAATTTGTCCAGATTTGCAGTGTTCTGCTTTTTATCCTGTTCCATATAGCCCCCCTTTTCTCGAATCAGACAGGAAACGCGTCCCTGCGCATAAGCATAAACGTCAATACAGCAATTATATCACTGAACCCACGTTCTTTCAATTATTTTCCTAATTTTGTGCAATCACCGTTATCCCATATAGCGCATATGATAAAGAAACAGGTTTAGAGGATCTTTATGAAAAAGAACAAATTACTTTCTATACTGCTTTCTTTCGTGTTACTAATCTCCATGTTCACCAGCGGATGCAGCAGCAAAGCAGGAGATTCTGACTCTGCCAAAAAAGTTGTATTGAATGAAGTGGCGCACTCCATTTTCTACGCGCCCATGTATGTTGCTATTGAGGAAGGATATTTTGCGGACGAAGGCATCAATCTTGAGCTCGTGACAGGATACGGCGCAGACAAAACCATGACGGCACTGCTCACAGGTGAGGCAGATATTGGCTTTATGGGCAGCGAAGCATCTGTCTATACTTATCTGCAGGGAGCACAGGATTACGCTGTGAACTTTGCACAGCTTACCCAGCGCGCAGGAAATTTCCTCGTGAGCAGAACTCCTATTGATAACTTCGACTGGAATATGTTAAAAGGCACCTATGTGCTCGGTGGGCGCAAGGGCGGAATGCCCCAAATGGTCTTTGAGTACATACTAAAAATGAATCAGATCAATCCCGATACAGACCTTACCATTGACACAAGTATCGATTTCGGTTCCACTGCAGCCGCGTTTGCCGGCGCCAAGGCTGGAGATGCCGGATATGCCGACTTCACTGTCGAGTTCGAACCCCATGCCACCTCCCTCGAGACACAGCAGAAAGGTTATATCGTTGCCTCACTCGGCGTTGACTCCGGCTATGTACCCTACACGGCTTTCAGCGCCAGAAAGAGCTACATTGAAGAGAACCCTAATACACTCCTCTCCTTCACAAAAGCACTCCAGAAAGGCATGGACTATGTTGCAAGTCACTCTGCAAAAGAAATAGCAGCCGTTATTAAACCACAGTTCCCAGAGACAGAACTTAATACCATCACGACCATTGTAGCCCGCTATCAGACACAGGATACCTGGAAAAAGGATCTGGTCTACACGGAGGACAGTTTTAAACTTCTGCAAAATATCCTCATGGAAGCCGGCGAACTTGAGAACTATGTTCCATATAAAGACTTAGTAACCAACACTTTCGCAGAACAGGTGAAATAATTAAAAAGGACAGAATGCATTCTGTCCTTTTTAATTATTTCAATAATTTATACTAAATCACATACAGTGTCATGTTCTTCTCTGTTCTGACACCAAGCTCACCAACACCTCGCACCGATATGTTGTAAATTCCCTGCTTGTTTAAGTCATATTTGCCGGAAATGCTGATGACATATTCACCTAAGCCATAGGCCTCCCCTGCTGCGTCAATCAGACCAATCGCATTATAAATGTCATACTCCGACGCACCAACTGGTAGCATCAACACCTCATCCATCTCAGCAGCGCCTGTCACATACAACGTCGGTCTTACCTGATTCCATGGATTCATGCTGTTCAAGTCTGTGGGATCCCACTGTCTCATAGGATTTTCTGCCGCAAGCTTCACTTCCTCCGGTTTGCCCAAAGGTCCCGGATTCTCGGCGTCATCATACACGATCACCTCTGTACCCACCGCACAGTTATCATATATCCACTTTGCATCCGCACAGGTAAGCCTTACACAGCCAAGCGACGCCGCCTCACCCAGCAGATTGAATTGCTCCCACTCCATATTTCCGGCATTTTTTGTATAATACGGTATGGAATGAAACATAATTCCCCTATTGAAACGAACCGCATACTGACCATAGGAACCATCTACCATCTGTCTCCATGTATAATAATTGCTTGTCTTAAATGTTCCAAGTGGTGTCTCGTGTCCCTCACGTCCACAGGAACATACAAATGCTTTGACTGGCACATTCCATTCGCCATTTGCATCCTTTACATAGACCGTCACACAGTTTGCTGCACGATTTACCATGATCAAATATGCCTGCTTTGTCTCTTTTGCCTCCGCTGTCAGTACAGTGCTGTCTGACAAGATGCCCAGGCACAGACACACAGCAAGACAAAATGCAGCGATCTTCTTGACATAAAAAATTCCAGAATACCTTCTCACTAAGATTCCCCTCCTAATTTTAACATATATCTCATTTTTCTACACAGTTTAGACATAATACACCATTTTTCCATATTTTGCAACAAAAAACACCCTTAATGGGTGTTTTTTAAGGTTTTTTTTATAAAAATGGAGTAAATCCCGCTCCATTCAGCTGGTCTCTCAGCCGGTTCTGCAATCCCATCATTCCGATGGTATCATTCAGATAAGAAGCATAATCCGTCTGCTTTCCTTCGTCTTTCTGAGAAAACATGCTTTCCTGTATGCCAAGCATCTCGGCAAAATCGCCGCTTGCCGTACTTTTAGGCGCATCCAGTTCACCATAGTCCTTGACATACAAATCTTCCTTTTCCTCGGAAGCGATCACAAACGGCTTACCAGAACGCCCGTTATTCTGTCCAATCTTCTGTACAGCATTCATACTGTAGGGATTGCCATGTATCGAAGAAATCCTATAACTGCCAAATCCTGAGAATCCTGCAATTGCTGATATACCCATAGAATACCTCCTTTCCATCTACATTACCATTATAGAACCGTTGTCTGACAATTTCAAGTTCTAATCTTTATTTTCATGCAATTTATCTTCCGATTTCCGATCGGCTTTTCGAAAACTGCCCTCCTTAATCTCATCGATCAGTTTTTCGATCAGCTGCTTTTTCATATATACATCAAAGCTCAAAAAGCAGATAAACGAAAACAGCTTTAAAAATTCCCTGCTGTCCTCTGGTGCTTCCTCAAAGGTTCCCATCGCACAGTCATACTCTGCCATAACATGCTGTTTGAGTGCCTCAATCTGGCCGTATCCCACTTGAAAAACCTCTTCATAGATGGATTGTATATCAATCTCCTCATCCTTGTGAAAAAATTTTTCTGTAATCGGCCCCAATAATGTCTGGATATCACTGATCGACAAAATCCCTTTGTAGTAATAAATAAAAATCAGAATCAGAATGTGTTCTCTCGAATATTTTTTCCGGAATGGAGGCGGCAAGAGATCATTCTTCGCATAATTGTTGATCATTGTCTTTGTCATAATCTTATCATCACTGGGATAACGCGTGTTTTTCCTGAAATTCTTATCCATAAAAGTCGTCACCTGATCCATATACAGGTCAATGTTTGGAATATCTGAAGACTTCACATAACTGATCCTGTCAAAGCTCTCCATGATGCTGTTCAATAAATCTTTCGTGTTTATATGCATATGCATTACCATGCCTTTCATTAATACTCTATCACTGATTTCGCCCTGCACATCTGCGAACTGGCGCGTCTCTCTGCCTACATCTGTCATTTATTTCTGGACAGTCTTTCACAATTACATTATATAGTATTCAAAACTACTTATCAAGACTATTGATCGGTTTTTTTCGGCTGTCCTAACGCTTTACAGTATCATATAAATATGTTAGAATATTTTAAACTGTAAAACTTTACAGCGTTAAAGTTTTCTTTACAGCGTTAAAGTTTTCTTTACAGCGTTAAAGTTTTCTTTACAGCGTTAAAGTTTTCTTTACAGCGCTAAAGTTTTCTTTACAGCGTTAAAGTTTTATACATAACAGAATATCTGTTTCAATGGGAGGTCGAATCAAATCATGAATAAAAAAATAAAAACAGATGCCGTGGACCATTTGATCGATGCATTGCTCTGTCTTGAAACCAAGGAGGAAAGCTATAATTTTCTTGAGGATCTGTGTACTGTCAATGAACTCCTCTCCCTCTCCCAGCGTTTTGAAGTTGCCACCATGCTGCGCGACCACAAAACCTATCTCGAAATCGCGGAAAAGACAGGTGCCTCGACAGCAACCATAAGCCGTGTCAACCGCTCCCTAAATTATGGCAGCGACGGATACGAACTGATCTTCGAACGGCTTGCAGACAGACAAACCCATATCGAATAAGTACAAAAGCTTCGTGACAGACATCACGAAGCTTTTCTTGCACATATTTGAAAACTGTTCAGTTCCTTATTCTTCTAAGTACTTCATCAAAGGCAAGCCTTCCACCAAAAATATCAAGTGCACTCCCGATTGTCACATTGATCCGATCGCCGCCAAGCACTCTTAACAATTCAATGTCCTCATAATCATGCACTCCGCCTGCATATGTAATTGCAATCTTACCCGGACTGCTGCACCACACACCAAGCTGTCTGACAAGTGTCTCTTCAATCCCCTGGCGCTTTCCCTCGACATCCACCGCATGGATCAGAAATTCATCACAGTAATCCATCAACATGTCAAGCGTACACCCGTCAACCTTTTCCTCCGTAAACTTCTGCCAGCGGTCCGTCACGATATAATAACTTCCGCTTTTTATCCGACAGCTCAAATCCAATACCAGATGCTCTTTTCCCACTGCCCGACAGATCTTATCCAGATGTTCCATATTAACATGACCATCCTGAAACACATAAGAAGTCACGATCACATGGGAGGCGCCTGCATCAAGATATTCAGCCGCATTGTCAGCATTGACACCTCCGCCAATCTGAAGTCCTTCGGGATAGGCGGCAAGCGCACGCATCGCCTGAGCCCTGGTCGCCTCATAATATGGACTTGACGCGGGATTAAGAAGAATAATATGTCCTCCCTTTATCCCATTTTCCTGATATAATCGTGCATAGTATTCCGCACCCTTCACCGCCACAAAGTTCTCTTTGGCAAGGTTGCCCTGATCCTCGAGAGAACTTCCGACAATCTGCTTGACCTGCCCATTATGGATATCAATACACGGTCGAAATTCCATCTAATCCTCCAAAATAGCACCTGTTATCACACAACATCCTTCATGTCATATCTGCCTGCCGGCTTTCCTTTCAAGAACTTTGCAGCCTGAACTGCGCCCTTTCCGAAAAGCGCCTTGGAATAAGCCCTGTGTGAAAATGTGATCACCTCGTCCTCACCGGCAAAAATGACATCATGATCGCCCACGATCGTTCCGCCTCTCACTGCGCTGATGCCGATTTCCTTGTCTGTCCGCTTTGCCCGCACCTGGCTTCTGTCATAGACATACTCATACTCGTTATCAAACTCCTCATTGATACTGTCGGCAAGCGCAAGCGCCGTGCCGCTTGGAGCATCAACTTTCAAATTGTGGTGCTTCTCCACGATTTCGATATCAAATCCGGCAGGAACCAGGATTCCTGCTGCCTCCTTCAATATCTTGAGCAGCATATTGATGCCAAGCGACATATTCGCCGATTTGAGCACTGCCACCTTCCTGGAGGCTTCCTCAACATGCGCAAGCTGTGCCTCAGAGAGACCTGTCGTGCAGAGTACACATGGAATCTGTTTTTCCACACAGTAGTCAAGAAGCCCGTCAATCGCCTGCGCAACGCAGAAATCAATCACGACATCCGCCGCAATGTCACACTCCGCAATACTCGGAAATACAGGGTATGTATTTTTGATATGGTCTGACGCATCCACACCTGCCACAATCTCAATCTCGGGATCTGACGCTATGATTCCCGTTATCATCTGACCCATTTTACCGTTACAGCCATGCATTATTACCTTTGTCATTTTCCTTATATCCTTTCACCTTGTCGTCCGTACACATGTAATTCCATCATCAAAGAAGGCCATAATTCTTCATTGCTGTCTCAAGCTTTGCAGCAGTTGCATCTTCCATCTCTGTCAGGGGCCGCCTCAATGTTCCTGCCTCCAGTCCCATCAGGTTCATCGCCTTCTTGACGGGTATCGGATTGACCTCGCTGAATAACGCTGTGATCAGTTCAATCGCCTCAAGCTGCAATTTTGCACTCTCCGCAACCTCTCCAGCAAAATATTTTGCACAGATATCATGCGTCTGCTGTGGTGCAATATTGGACAGAACAGAAATAACACCTTTTGCGCCCAGTGACAAAAACGGAACGATCTGATTGTCATTTCCGGAATAGACATCTACCTTTCCTTTTGCAAGTGCCATCAACTTTGCATACTGGATAAAGTTATCCGTCGCATCCTTCACGCCCACAATGTTCGGTTCCTCTTCACACAAGGAGACGATCGTCTCTGGAAGAATATTCACACCGCCCGTTCTGCCTGGAATATTGTACAGAATGATAGGAATATGAACCGCCTGTGCAATCAGTTTAAAATGTTCTTTCAGTCCTTTCTGTGTCGCCTTATTGTAATAGGGCGTAACCACAAGCAGTCCGTCAGCGCCTGCCTTCTCTGCCTCCTGCGAGAGATAGATTGCTGTCTGGGTGCAGTTCGAACCAGTTCCTGCGATCACAGGTATTCTCTTATTGACCTGCTTTACACAGAAACGGATGCATTCCAAATGCTCCTCATGCGTGAGCGTTGACGCCTCGCCTGTCGTTCCGCACACAATAATCGCATCGGTGCTGTTTGCAATCTGGAACTCGATCAGCTTTGCAAATACCTCATAATTTACTTCCCCGTTTGGTTTCATCGGTGTGACAATCGCAACACCTGCTCCTTGGAATATAGACATACATAATCCTCCTTTAAATATTTCCTTTATGTGCCCATGTACAATCGAGTAGGGAAGCGCACTTCTTCTCTACCCGCGCGCCGAACACCCTGTCAGCTCCAGCTGACATATTTCCTCTGGGTGCCCGTGTGCATAAAAAGAAAACCGATCATCTACTCAATAGACAGTCGGCATCATATTTTTACAAAACACCCCCGCCGGCGTTCTCCGGCTCTGGCTGAAAATGATAGCTCTCCATCCGTTGATGACAGTCATATGGCTCTTAACCATATGCCCAAGCAGTCAGCCCTCAGGCGGCTTCCGCTTTCGGCGTCTTTTCCTTTCCCTTTTACGTAAACGATGCCTGACACCAAGGAACGATTAAGAAACAGTTCCTGATAAAAAGTACTGATAAAAAACGCAACCTCTATCTAATCTTTCAATCTTCTTTTTATGTCCCTTATTATATATCTTAACATATAAACTGTCAACCAGTAAATCGCACAAAGGAGCCCCGAACGGCTCCTCTGCTGATCTCTGACTAATATATCTTATAATTAACTGCCTCGATCCTAATAATCTCATCCGCAAACTGACACACATCATCATTGAGCCGTATTCCTGTCAGAATAATGTCCACATCATCAGATCTCGCTTCCAGAATATGACTTAAATCCTCAATCGTTATGATGCCATTGTCAATCAGTCCAAGCACTTCATCCAGAATCAGCAGGCCGCATTCCCCAGTTGTAAGAACCTTTTTGGCAAAATTGAGACCGTTTTTGATATTGTAGATCTCCTCCTGTTTGTGCTCGTCAGAAAGCTGTGCAAATTCCTCCGCACTCTTCTCAAAGCGGAAAATCTTGATCTCCGGCTCCAGTCTTTTTAAAAATTCCTCATTCTGGCAGCCCTTCAGGAAATTGATCATCACCACATCCCTGCCCGCACTCGCCACCTGGATAGCCCTTCCAAGTGCTGCGGCAGATTTACCGTGCCCCTCCCCACTGTATACCTGTACTAATCCTTTTTCCATAGATTTATACCTTATGTCCTTTCTTTATAACTGCACAGTTCCGTGCAGTTATGATCAATCATTGTGACAACACGGATACCGCTGCTGTCACCAATCATCACTTCGAACATGATAGCATACCATATAGGATTTTGCAACTTTGATTTCATATTTATAAAAGTTTAATAATTATGTTTGTTTTTTACAGCTCTTCTTCATCCTCATCTGGAAGCTCCAGCTTGCTGACAGAGACTTCATAGGCAATCCGCTTTTCCAGCTCATCCTCCGATATCTTTTTCATATACTCCCTCGACTGAATACGCCCCCACACCAGACAGCGCTCCCCCACCTCAAAATTGGAGGCATAACGGGCGTTTCTTCCCCAGCAGATACACGGAATATAATCCGACTTGCCATATGGACGGTTGACTGCCAGTAACAGGTCCGCGATCTCACGTCCCAGAGGAGTCTTTCTATATACAGGTTCCTTGCACACAAAGCCGTCAAGGAAGATCTGGTTCGTTTTGATGTTCTCACTGATTTCCTCCACAAATTCAATCTCCCTTGCAAATACAGAGAGAACCAGTTTATTTTTATGCTCCTCATGCCTGTTGTAAGAGCGGAACTGACCATTCACCACTACCATCATGCCGCGAAAGTCCCCGCTTACATCGAGCAGCCTCTCAGAAATCATCACTGGTATGATATCCATGGACTCAGACAGCCTCGCCACCTGAATGTCAACCATATAGAAGCCCTCGCCAAAGATTTCATGGCTGAATGAGAACTCACTTACGATCTCGCCCATAACTGTTACCTGATTGTTTTCAATAACCTGCTCATGATACCCGTTTTTTGTCTTTAATGTTTCTTGCATTCTTTTCATTCTCCCTTCGTTCTTGTAATTAAATCATATGCTACTTTATACGGTAAATAAAGCTTGAAATATCGCAGGAAAAGTGCTTATTTGTTACATTTCGACACCATTCGACACCATCTGTCAGGTATCGGTATCCAATTAAGCCGCATTTTGAGAAATGCCGTAGAAATGTTTTTTAACGTTGCAAAATATACATGTAAGTGCTATACTATTTGGGCGTGTTTGAGGAATGGAGGATTATTATGGAGGGTTTATTGATATGATACAGAAAAGAGAAGATGTCAGAAACGTAGCCATCATTGCCCATGTCGACCATGGCAAGACGACACTTGTGGATGAGCTGTTAAAACAGAGCGGCGTATTCCGTGAGAATCAGGAGGTCGCCGAGCGTGTCATGGATTCCAACGACATTGAGCGCGAGCGCGGCATCACGATATTATCAAAAAATACAGCTGTTATGTATAAAAATACAAAAATCAATATCATCGACACACCAGGACATGCCGACTTCGGAGGCGAGGTTGAGCGTGTCCTCAAGATGGTAAACGGTGTGATCCTTGTTGTTGACGCATTTGAAGGAGCCATGCCGCAGACAAAATTTGTACTCAGAAAGGCACTCGAACTCAAGCTTCCTGTTATTGTCTGCATCAACAAAATCGACCGCCCGGAGGCACGTCCTTCTGAGGTTGTTGAAGAAGTGCTGGAACTGTTCCTTGAGCTTGACGCTGATGATTCCCAGCTTGACTGCCCCTTCGTGTATGCCTCCGCAAAGACTGGTGTCGCTTCTTTGGAGGAAGACGGAACAGGTGTTGACATGACACCACTGTTTGAGACGATTCTTGACTATATCCCCGCACCGGAGGGTGATCCCGAGGCTGGCACACAGGTGCTGATCAGCACCATCGACTACAATGAATATGTAGGCCGCATCGGCGTAGGCAAGGTTGACAACGGCGCCATCACTGTCAATCAGGAGGTCATCATCTGCAATCACCACGAGCCGGACAAGCAGAAAAAGGTAAAAGTCAGCAAGCTCTATGAATTCGACGGACTGAACAAGGTTGAAGTAAAAGAAGCCAGGATTGGTTCGATCGTCGCAATCTCCGGCATCGCAGACATCCATATCGGCGATACGCTCTGCGCTGTTGACAATGTGGTTCCCATTCCTTTCCAGAAAATCAGTGAACCCACGATCGCCATGCAGTTTATCGTGAATGACTCACCGCTTGCCGGACAAGAAGGAAAATATGTGACCAGCCGCCATCTGCGCGACAGGCTTTTCCGGGAGCTTAACACTGACGTGTCGCTGCGCGTCGAGGAGACAGAGAACGCTGATTCCTTCAAAGTTTCCGGACGCGGTGAGCTGCATCTGTCTGTATTAATTGAAAATATGCGCCGCGAGGGCTTTGAATTTGCTGTCAGCAAGGCAGAGGTATTATATAAAACAGATGAAAACGGCAAGAAGCTGGAACCGATGGAGCTTGCATATGTAGACGTCCCCGAGGAATTTTCTGGTACTGTCATCGAGAAACTCAGCCAGAGAAAAGGCGAACTGCAGAACATGGGCAAGGCAAGCGGCGGTTATGCCCGTCTGGAGTTCTCTATCCCGTCACGCGGACTGATCGGATACCGCGGCGAGTTTATGACAGACACGAAAGGGAATGGTATCTTAAATACGATATTTGACGGTTATGGACCTTACAAGGGCGATATTCAGTACCGTAAGCAAGGTTCCCTGATTGCATTTGAGGCAGGCGAGGCAATCACTTATGGATTGTACAATGCACAGGAGCGCGGCACTTTATTCATCGGTCCCGGTGAGAAGGTCTACTCCGGCATGGTTGTCGGTCAGAATGGAAAAGGCGAGGACATTGAACTCAATGTATGTAAGAAAAAGCAGCTTACAAATACACGTTCATCCAGTGCTGACGAGGCGCTGCGACTGACGCCGCCCAAGATTTTAAGTCTGGAACAGGCACTCGACTTTATCGATACAGACGAGCTTCTTGAGGTAACACCCGAGAATCTCCGTATCCGCAAAAAAATTCTGGATCCCACTCTCAGAAAGAGAGCCGGCATGAAAAAATAGCAGCTGTAACACAACAAAATCCCCTGCATATATTATAAAAAACATATGCAGGGGATTTTTATGTCTAATATTATGAAAGCCGAAATCCCGGCTTATTCTGGAGATTTAACCATAAGCGTCACATCATCGCTGGGCTTTATCCCCATAGATAATGCCACTATTACAATATCTTACTCCGGTGATCCTGACTCTGTCGTACAGACACTAACCACCAACGACTCCGGGCTTACCTCCACGATCTCTCTTCCTGCCCCTAATCTGTCCTACAGCACTGAAATCAGTGATGTACAGCCCTACTCAGAATACAATATCTCTGTCACGGCACCGGGATATGAACCAGTCTATATCTCCGGCACAGAGATCCTTCCCGATGTCACAGCTGTTCAGCCTGTGACCATGAATCCAATTGAGATCGAACCTCCAGGGGAAACTGAGGAAGACATTGTCATACCTGACCATACCCTGTATGGGGAATATCCGCCCAAAATACCTGAAGCCGAAATCAAACCCATGGACGAGAGCGGCGAGATCGTCCTGAGCCGCGTCGTGATACCCGAATATATCATCGTGCATGACGGCGTTCCGCAGGATTCCAGTGCCCCCAATTACTATGTGCGTTATACGGATTACATCAAAAACGTCGTATCGTCCGAGATTTATGCGACATGGCCCGAGAACACGATCTATGCCAACACACTGGTAATCATGTCGTTTACGCTGAATCGTGTATATACGGAGTGGTATGTGGGCTAGTAGATATCCCTGGTTTTTCCTCTTTTCGGAAAGTTTCTTCACTAATCTTAAATATTATCTTAATTTTATCCTTCCCTACCTCTATCCTTTCTATAATCTTAGATAACAACACCTTCTTTAAATGCGTATCCGCCTCCATAAACTCCTGTTCCCAGTTCGGTATTATTTTTGAAAATTTATCAATATCACGGTTGTCAAGTTCTGTCGCCTGATACTCTTGTTCTTTCACCTTTATCAACTGTTCAATGTCTGCTTTTTGTTTTTCCTTCTCCTTTAATAAACCAGACAATCTTTCTGCGCTGAATACCCCATCTCCACGTAATGCCTGCGGTATTTGAGATTCTAATGTCTCAATATCCTTCTGCACTGCACTTTGCTCCTTACGGATATCCTCAATCTCTTTACGCATCACTTTTCGAGCCTTCTCTTGTTTTTTCAGAATGTCTGTATAAACATCACTCTGTTTTAGCTTTGCCATATACTGGTTCACCTCTGCAAACACAATCGGCTCAATCTCATCTGCCCTATACACGTCTGCCCCTTGACAACTTGTTGATGCACTTGCCCTTTGTGTACATTTGTATCTGCGATTCATTTTCTTTACCTTTGTGCCATCCTTTAACGTCCACTGGTCATATCTCGAACCATTCGTCAGCCTGCACCCACAGGAAGCACAATAAATCAATCCCATCAACGGCAGACTTCCCGTTGTTGTAATCGGATAATGTTCCTTTTTGCTATCTGTGTCTGACTTACGCCTTTCCCGTAACTCCTGCGCTTTATGCCATACAGAAGGGCTTACAATCTGTAATTCCTCTAATGGCTTTTCCGAAAATATCCAATCTTCCATAGGATTCCGTTGATATGATGTCCTATGAGAACGCCTGTTATATGTAAGATATCCCATATAAATAGGATTTTTTAATCGGTCTGATATGGTACAGGATTTCCATTCCCTTCCATTAATTGCTGGAATATGCTGCTCATTCAAACGTTTTGCAATTGCATAAGAACCTAAATTCTCCTCAACTGCCAAACGGAATATTTCCCTCACAATGTTTGCCTCATTCTCCACAATGCGTAGTTCCTTCAGGCTTCTTCCATGACTTCCAATCTCCCCATTGTACACCAGTTCATAGCCGTAAGGGGCATAGCCCCCTACATGCTTTCCTTGCTTGACCATTTCCTGTTGTGCAGCTTTAACACGTTCCCCTGTTTTACGCGACTCTCTCTCATTCGACCAGAACTTTATGAAAAGAGTCAGGCGGTCAACATCACCCTGCGTATCTAACAACCCTTCCTTAATTGTCCAGACTTCTATACCAAGCTGATTGAGCGTTGCGATATACATGTTGTATTCCTCTTTTCTGCCAATTCTGTCTGACATAAATGTAAGCAGTACATCAAACTGATGCGATTTTGCATCTTCCAGTATCTGCAACAGGACTTCTCTGTCCTCAACTGTATTTTTGTATGCGCTTACTGCTTTCTCAATATATTCCCTGTCAAATTCCCAATCAGGACGCTTCGCAATATAATTTGCAATCTCCGCTCTCTGAACTGGAATATCATCATCATGTAACTGTTGTTTTGATGATACACGAAGCAGGCTCCGCACACGTTTCTTTCTTTCCTCCATATGTCTTTCCCTCCGTTTTCCCTAGGAACTGTTCAAAAATAACAACAGTTCCTTAATGCTTTTCATTACCAGAATTTAAGTCTAACGCTGTAGACTCTTGAATGCAAGATGTTATTTTAGCCAGAAAGTGTCCTTTCAATATAGTGGTTATTTCTTCTTCCACTTGCTGGTCATCTGCTGTCCCAAGAAAGGATACTTCCACTTTATATTTAGACCTCCCCTTCTCTGACGCAACTGTTTTTGACTTCATAGGTTCTTCCATCCGCTCATTTGTTGTTTCTAAATTATGCGGGGATAATTTACCATATTCATTATAGTTACGCCATATGTACTCTGTCTCCATCGGCTTACATCCATGACTATCAGGATTACTTAGTGACTTGTATCTGTCACATACCTTCACTTTTTCCCAGCCTCTTTCCTCTGTCAGTATCGTATTGTAAATTGGGTTATCATACTCTGAAGCCATGATTTTACAGTCAGTGCACTCGTTCATCTCTGCAAGGATTTTTGCAAGTTCTTCAATCTTCTTATCATCCTTATCTATATCCACTCTGTATAAATTTCTTTTTGTCTTTCTTTTTCCGCTATGGGAATAAGGAGCATCTATATAGATAAAGGTTTCTTTTCCGTATTTCCTGTTTGAATCTTTCACATATTTCAGAACTTCTAGGGCATCCATCTTTAATGTCCTCACGCCTTTCAGCATACTAGCCGTTTCTGCGCGATTTTCAAATATTTTTATAACACGTGTTTTTGGATCCACTTCTTCGAAATTCTTTAAGTCCATACAATTCCCGTTAAATGTTATAGTTTTTAATATCCATGCAGCTGCCCCCAAAGCAAAATCATTCTTGAACAAGTTTACTCCCATAGCCTCCTCATAATCAAGCAGCAATCTAAAATAATCCACCGTCTCCTGAGTATACTCATACTTATCTAATAAAGTAAAAACAGCATCCAGCGTCTCTTCTGGGTCGTATGTAACTGCCTTAAAAATTGCATGTGTTATATTATCCAGTTCATTATGTACCATATTAACATCGTCTGGATTATAACCCGACTGAATGCCAAGTCCAAAACTCCCCCCAAATGGTTCTATATAAATCTCTGGTTTTTGACTTGGGAGCAGAGCTGCAAGCTCTGCCCCCAAGGAACCATTCTTACCACCAATATGTGAAAAAATTGCTCTCATATCCTAATCCTCCTTTACAATCAATTCATACCCAGTCAACGACTTGCCGTCTATGGTATGATTCTTGCAATATGTTCCATTATATTCTGTAAGATATCCTTGTTTTGCCAACTCTCCCTTAATCCAAGCCGCCTTTACCTTGAATTTGCTGATGTACTTGCCGAGACAGTCTTTCATCAATGGCGATGGAATGATTATTTTTCCATTCCTCTCGTACTGTGGACACTGTTTCCTTGCTGATGCAAGAATATCATGGTATATATCCTTTATACCTTGTCCTTCAAGCTTATTCTGCTCAAAGGTCTGCCTGTTTTCTGAACATAATCCTATCAATGCTGACAGGATTGACGATATCTGAAAATCAAATCCCAGATACTCATTTGCAAGCTTGGCTGTCACCATCATAACGGCAATATCACCTTCCAGATGACGTGCCAGCACTGTATCCCCATGTATGTCACTTTCGTACATTTTAATAGCTTCACCTCCCTCATCTTCCACCATTTTCTTTATCTCACTTTCATTATGATTCTTTAAGAGTTTTTGAATAAACTCTGTTCCGACCACACCATAATTATCAGTATAAAGTTTTTGTATGACGCCAACCTCTTCTGCATCATCAAACAAATCATTACTTTGCACGGTCATTTCAATAATTCGACCGATTGCACCTTTATCCTGAAATGTATCTACCAATGACCGCTCTGCCGTAATACCCATTGAAACATACCAATGATATTTTTCACCAAGTTTACTTCCCTTTTCCAGTCGGTCAAATGATTCCCCTGCCTCAAAACTATATATAATATTCTGAAATGATTTCATCTTACTTAACTGCGTATCATCAATCAACACATTTACGCCGCTTAGACCATCTAAGCGTTTTACTAATGCATTTTGTGTTGCCGACCATTTCAACACAGTTTTTTCGCAATTCGACTGTCCAAAAAAGCTTGCCCCCATTTTCATTGCGGTTGTCTTCCCTTTACTGCTTTCACCAACCAGCACTAAAATATTGTTGCGTTTCACCAGTCCGCATACTGCTCCAGAAAGGGCATGTAACAATACAATCTGCCGCTTGACATTCTTTTGCATATATGGATTCAATTTGGCAACAACATTCTTAACATTCCCATTGTATTTTGGCAATGCTGCAAACATATCCTTGGCTATCTCTTTACCTGCATCATCATAGCAACGCGCCCCGTTATATGATATTATGTTTCCATTCGCATCCCTTTGGAAACCAATAT